>JBOGDU010000001.1:0-2801 GCA_050743145.1 Jiangellaceae bacterium
GTGTTCCAGGAGGAAGGCCTGACAGACGAGTGGTCACCGACAACGCTGGAGGACCTCGACCGAGCAGATCCGGCGGGGCGGCAACGTCAAGGCGGCGCATGAGAACACCTACAGCCACGTGATGCCGCCGGTCCTGACTGCCGGAACCAGGCTCGTCGCGTCCATCCACTTCACGTACATCACCGACCTTGATCGACTTTCTGCCTTTGCCGCGTGTGGTTGGGGTTGTGCTGAGGGCCTCGGCCTAGCGCGGGTCCGTGAGTGTTTGGGCCGGTACCGTACCGCCGTGACTTCAAACTGGAGCACCGCGGCGCAGAGGACAACTTCCACGGCGTGCCGTTACCGTCGGTCCTGGATGGCGGGGAGCGGGGTCACGGGGTGACGATGGCGAAGTTCTTGTCGCCAGGGTCCAGCACGGCGGCCAGACGGCCGAGGACAGTGGGGTCGCCGCTCAGCTTGATGCCCGCCTTCGCGAGCCCGTCGGCCGACAGGCCCCCGAGCACCAGCGCGGGCAGCGCGCGTCGCGTGGTCGTGAGCGTGGCATCCGGCTCGCCGGGTTGCGGTCGGGAGCTGTGGGTGAGCACGCCGTTGGCGAGTCGCAGCCGGTAGCGCTCGTCGGTGTCGGCCAGCTCCACGTCCATGCTGAGGTTCTCGTCCCACGCCTCCGGGCCGTTGACCTGGATGGCGATCGCGTCGAAGAGCATCGAAGGTGTGAGCTGTCCGATGACGTCGGGGGCGGTCGTCGCGGTCGGTGTGCCGAACTGGCCGTCGCGGAGCTCGGTGGCGCCGGAGAGGTAGAAGTCACGCCAGGTGCCGTTCTCCGAGCCGTAGCCGAGCTGTTCGTAGGTGTCGGCGAGCAGCGCACGGCCGGCTGCGTGGTCGGGATGGGCGAACACCACGTGGTTGAGGAGCTCCGCCGCCCACCGGAAGTCACCGCCGTCGAACGCCGCCCGGCCCTTCTCCACAACGGCGTCAGCCCCGCCGATCGCGTCGACATACCGCTTGGCCTTCTCCACCGGGGTGTGCTCCCACAGGTGCGCGGGGTTGCCATCGAACCAGCCGAGGTAGCGCTGGTAGATGGCCTTGACGTTGTGGCTCACAGATCCGTAGTAGCCGCGCGCGCTCCACGCGTTCTCCAGCGCTGGCGGCAGCACGATCTCCTCGGCGATCTCGGATCCGACCAAGCCCTTGTTCAGCATCCGCAGCGTCTGGTCGTGCAGGTAGGCATACAGGTCGCGCTGGATGGACAGAAACTCCACGACCCGGTCGTTGCCCCACGTCGGCCAATGGTGGGAGGCGAAGACCACCTCGACGTCGGCACCGAACAGATCGATGGTCTCGGTCAGGTAGTTGGACCAGCCGTGCGGGTCGCGGACGACCGCGCCGCGCAGTGTGAGCAGGTTGTGCAGGTTGTGGGTCGCGTCCTCCGCGGCACACAGCGCCTTGAAGTCGGGCAGGTAGATCAGCATCTCCGAGGGCGCCTCGGTGTCGGGTGCCATCTGGAAGACCATCCGCACTCCGTCCACGGTCTCCTCGTGACCGGTCGTGGTGACCATGTCGGTCGGCTCCATCAGCGAGACGGTCCCGATCGAAAGCGTCTGACCCAGCCCGGCGCCGACCCCGCCCTGCGGGCCGCGGGCGAGTGCCGCGCCGTACATGTAACCCGCGCGCCGGTTCATCGCCGTGCCGGCGTACACATTCTCCGACACCGCGTGCTCGACGAACTCTGCCGGGGCGAAGACCCTCACCTGCCCGCTGTCGACGTCCTCCTGGGAGACGAATCCCTTGATGCCGCCGAAGTGGTCGGCATGGGAGTGCGTGATCACGACGGCCTTCACGGGCCGGTCACCGCGGTGCTTGCGGTACAGCGCCAGCGCAGCCGCACCCGTCTCCACGGATAGCAAGGTGTCGAAGACGATCATCCCCTCATTCCCCTCGACGAGGGTGGTGTTCGACAGGTCCATGCCCCGGACTTGGTAGATGCCCTCGACGACCTCGAACAGCCCGTCGATAGCCGCCAATTGCGACTGGCGCCACAGGCTCGGGTTCACCGTGTCCGGGGCGTCATCTTGGAGGAAGTCGTAGGTCGAGTTATCCCACAATACGGTCCCGTCCTCCGCGACCACGGGCCCCTCGGCCGGGGCGATCAGACCACGATTCGCGGCCCCGAAGTCCCGGGTGTCCGAGAACGGCAGAGACCTGAGGGCGTCTTGATGCTGGGCGTGGATGGCTGCGCTGGCACTGCGGGGCGTGGTCGTCATGTCTCGAGTCTGGCGCGAATACGAGAGAGGCTTCACCCAAAATGGATGAACTAGGGGCTCGTTGCGCGAACCGTCGGTGGCGTCGGCGATCCATGGAGACTTGTTCGTAGTGAACGGTCCAAGTAGGGCCGTCATCGAGGCATTGAGGCTTGCTGCGCGGACGCGCTACAGGGACGACGACGGGCAGATCCGCCGTGTGTCGGCGACCGGCACGACCCGGAAGGCTGCGGCGGGCGCTGAAGGAGGTGCTGTCGCAGCGCGCGGAGGATCACGAATCCCGCCGCCGAGGAGACACCGACCAGTGGGATGTCGAAGCTTCTGCTCTACACCGGCCAACCCTTGGCCAACTCGACCGCAGCCTGAGCGTTCACTCGTCCGTATCCGAAGGTGCTGCTGTGGCCGTTGGCGTCGTACCCCGAGCCGATCTTGTCGGCGGTGCGCTGAAGGATCTCTTTGACCTCTTCGCGACGAAGCTTCGGGTTGACCGAGAGCACGAGAGCTCCGACGCCGGCGGCGAGTGGTGTTGCTGACGACGTCCCT
>JBOGDU010000002.1:0-3662 GCA_050743145.1 Jiangellaceae bacterium
ACCGGAATGGCTGGTACGGGAGGACGACCAGAGCCCCCGTGTCCGCGTCGGCACGCAGTTCCGTCCTCACCTCCTGCCAGCTCGCCGGATACTCCACGGGGATCAGTCGACCGCCCACCCCCCAGGCGAGGTCGGGAAGCGCCGCGAGCGGCAACGCTGCTGCCGTGACGGTCACCGCCGTCGCCGAGATCAGCCCGCGGCCGCGGCCGGCCGCCCAGGCCGCCACGCGCGCCGCTCCGAGGGCGACGGAAGGAGCGAGCGCCAGCGCGTACCACGCGAGAAACTTGTGCCCGTCGCGCAGCAGACCGACACCCGGCACCTGCTCCATCGCGGCGGCCAGCACACCTCCCATCGATCCGGCCAAGCCGAGCACCAGCCCGGCGGTGGCGAGCAGGGCGAGGACGAGGGCGGCCGTCCGGCCCAGCGCACGCGCCAGGTCTCGGACACCGGCGAGCGCCAGAGCGACCCACACGACACTCACGATCGCCGCCGACACCAGGGCGCGGCTGTCAGGAACGACGTCGGCGTTCCAGACGCCACCGAGGGTCAGCACACTGCCGAGCAAACCCAGGGGCGAGTCGGCGTGGGCGGCGAAGACCTCGACGGCGGCCGGGTCCGAGGTCAGGCGGGTCGGCGTCAGCACAGCGGGCACCACCCAAGGCAGTTGCAGCACCATGCAGCCTGCGATGCTCGCCACCTGCCGCGGGCGCCATCCCGTCGGCCGGTTCTCCCGGCGCGGAACCAGCACGACCAGGACGAGCACCGCCGAGGCCAGCACACCGCCCGTCGGCGTGATCGATGCAGCGGCCACCAGGAGCAGTGCCACGGGGAGCGCCGCCCGTTGTCCGGTGCGAACGGCCAGCGCCGCCCGGAGCAGCCACGGGAGCACGGCGTAGGCAACCAGCAGCGTCCAGTGACCGATCACCAGCCGCTCGGCAACATAGGCGTTCCACGCGTACGCCGATGCCGCCACGGCACGCACCGCGGTCGTCGCGCCGGGTAGGAGCAGAGCCGCGCCCAGCGCAGCCGCGAAGACGATCAGGACGAGGATCGCGCGGTAGACGACCGCGCCGGGCACCACGGTGGTCAGCACCGCAAGGACGGCGTCCTGGGGGACGGCACGCGGCAACGCGCTTCCCAGCCCCAGTGCGGCGCGGGTCAACTCCTGCTCAGGGACAGTCACCATGTCGTAGGAGAGGACGAAGCCCGGTCGAGCCAGCGGCAGCATCACCAGGGCAGCGAGTAGTGCACACCACAGCGGTAGCCACCACCGGTCGTCCCACCGCGGACGACCCACGTGCCCCGCCACGCGTCTCCTCCCGCCGCCCGCCCTGCATTCGGCCGGATCCCTACCGGCGCCGGGAACAGCTTCTCTCGCGATGTCGGCAACGGCCACGGCCGGGGTGGCGATCCCGCCCTCTACGGTTCGTCCATGGAACTCGGCGGCACCAATGACGACTGGGAGACTCTCGGTCGCGAGGACCCGCTGTGGGCCGTCTATGTCGCGCCGGGCACCCGCGACGGGGGCTGGAACCTCGATGATTTCCTCTCCACCGGGCGCTCCGAGGTCGAGAGGGTGCTGTCTCGGGTGCAGGAGCTGGCGCCGGCAGCGGGGCGCGAGTGGGCACTCGACTTCGGTTGCGGCGTCGGCCGGCTCAGCCTCGCCCTCAGCGGGCACTTTGCCCGCGTGACCGGCGTCGACACGTCTCCGTCGATGCTCGCCCGGGCCCGCGAGATCGCCGGCGACCGGTGCGAGTTCGTGCTCAACCGCGCCGCGGATCTCGCGCAGTTCGGCGACGCATCGGTGGACCTCGCGTACTCGAGCCTGGTCCTCCAGCATCTGCCCCGCGACCAAGCGCTGATCTATGTGCGCGAGCTCCTGCGGGTCACCCGGTCGGGTGGATGCGTAGTGATCCAGGTGGCGAGCCGTCCGGACTGGTCAGCGAAGGGCATCGCATTCCGGTTCGCTCCCACGAGGCTGATCGGCTGGGCGCAGCGCCGGCTACTCCACTACCCGGCACCGATGCTGATGACGGCACTACCGGACCCCGCCGTCCGCGCCGCAGTCGGCGCGGCGGGTGGCTCCGTCCTCGCGGTCGAAGCCGACCCGTCCTACGGCGGGCACTGGCACTACACGCGCTACTACCTGGGACCGCCGCCAAATCAGCCGGCCTGACGGGGCCACGGCACACCGACGACCACGTCGGTCACACATACCGCATCGCCGCCCGGAAGACCCTCCAGCGAGACTCGCCGCAACGGACGGGTGCTGGCAAACTCGAGGTACAGGTGGTGGACGCCCTCGAGCAGGTCAACCTGCGTGCGCTGCTGTCCCACCGTCAAGACACCCGTGGTCGGGGCGGCGCTGTAATAGCCGATCCGGGCGACCCAGCGACCGGTCGGCACCGCCTCGTCCAACGGAATGTCGACCCGGTCCCGTCGCACCGACCAGGCGCAGGCCGGCCGTCCGTCGGTCTCCGCCTCTGCCGCCTGCCGGATGTTGATCGGCTGGGGCAACCCGAAGCCATCCAACATGCGCAGGTCCGCCGATGGGCGGCCGAAGCGTAATCCTGAGAGCGCACCCACGGCGACCGACGCCCGCGCCTGTTCGACAAAGAACGGAGCGATGACGAAATCAGGCACTGGGCCGTCGACGAGATCGACGGGCCCAGAGCCCGATGCGGCCGCGCGGGCATTCGCCACGAAATGGCCGGCGTCGCCCATGGGCAGGCGCTGGACGACTGCGAAGGTACTGACCAGGCTCGCGTTGACCATTGCGAGTACCAGCACGCCCGCCACCGGAGCGCGGGACTGCCACAGCACCGACGGCACGGCGGCGCTGTGGTGGCGGACGGCGACTCCGACAGCCGCCAGCACCACGACAGCCACGACGATCGCGTCGGCGACATAGCGGGGGTCTCGGCCGACGACCGTGCCGACGAAATCGAGGCGGGTCGATGCGACCAGGGCCATGTCCACGAGCAGGTACCCGAGCAGCAGGGCCCACGCCCGGACCGCCGTCCACCGTGCCACCACGACGGACGCGACCACGGCCAGGCCTAGCACCTGCCACGACGCGAGCAGGACCGCGGGCGACGGTGCGGGCGCCAACAGTGCGCCGGCCGGCTCGGCGCCCCCCATGACGCCGAACAGGCCGGGCGCGAAGGTGTCGACGATCGCGAAGCGCACCAGCTGCCACAGTTCGGTCGGTGTCGGCAGACCGGAGCTCTCCTGCTCGGTGCGCAGGAGGTAGGCCGTCGCAAAGCCCGCCGCCAGCATGAGGTATCCGACCAGGGCGACCTTGCTGCGAGACAGGAGCGAACGAAGCGGGCGCCCGGTGAACAACGGCCCGAGCAGGACTGTGAATGCCACGAGCACAAGCGGGATCAGCAGAGCCTTCTGCCAGAACAGCAGCCCGACGACGACGGCGAGCGCAGCCATGGCAGCCGAGACCAGGGAACCGGTCCGAAGGTGGCGCAGGTGGGAGAGCAGGGCCCAGGCCATGCACAACTGAAGCGGCACCGCCTGCAGCGCCGAGGCCCACCAGACCGAGGCGGTGAAGGCCAATGGGCTGAACAGGTACACCGCGACCAGGACCAGGGTCAGCGGACCGTCACCCGCCAGCGCCCGGACCAGGCGCAGGACCAGCAGGCTCGCGACCA
>JBOGDU010000003.1:0-6024 GCA_050743145.1 Jiangellaceae bacterium
CCCGCGTCGAGCGCGCCGCGCTCCCCCGCCCGACGGGGGATCCAGGCCAACCGGGCGCCGGTGGCGTCGGCGACCCGCGACACCGCGGAGAGTGCGCCCGGAACGGCGGCGAGACGTTCACCGACGAGGATCACCGCACCGGCATCGCTCAACGCCGTGACCAGGTCGCCGGTACGGCGGTCGCCGTCCGCGACGGCGGTGAGCACCTCGGCCTCGGTACCCGGGGCGACCGGGACCAGCGATCCGGACAGCTTTGCCAACCCGCGGCTGGCGAACGGTGCCAGCGCATGGACGGCGGTCGTGCCGCGCCGCACGCCCTTGCGCAGCCGGAGGAACACCGTCGGCGCTTCCTCCTCCGGCTCGAGCCCGACCAGCAGGACGGCCGGGGCCGCCTCCAGGTCGGCATAGGTGACGCCCAGCCCGGCGCCGGCCACGCCGACGAGGAACTCGGCCTCTTCCGCGGAATGGGCGCGCGCGCGGAAGTCGATGTCGTTGGTGCCGAGCACGACGCGCGTGAACTTCGCGTAGGCGTAGGCGTCCTCGAGGGTGAGCCTCCCGCCGGTCAGCACGCCCACGCCCGCGGCGTCACGTGCCGACGACAACCCACGAGCGGCCAGCGTCAGCGCTTCGGGCCAGGACGCTGTGACCAGCTCGCCGGTCTCCTCGTCGCGCACCAGCGGGTGGGTCAGCCGGTCGTCGAGCGCTGAGTAGCGGAACGCGAAGCGGTCCTTGTCCGAGATCCACTCCTCGTTGACCTCGGGGTCGTCGCCGGCCAGCCGGCGCATCACCGTGCCCCTGCGGTGGTCGACCCGGATCGCGCTTCCGCAGGCGTCGTGCTCACCGACCGACGGCACCGAGACGAGGTCGAACGGCCGTGACCGGAAGCGGTAGGCCGCCGAGGTCAGCGCCCCGACCGGACAGATCTGGATGGTGTTGCCCGAGAAGTAGCTCTCGAACGGCTCGGACTCGTAGATGCCGACCTGCTGCAGCGCACCGCGCTCGAGCATCTCGATGAACGGGTCGCCGGCGATCTCGGTGGAGAACCGGGTGCACCGGGCGCACAGCACGCACCGCTCGCGGTCGAGCAGGACCTGGGCCGAGATCGCGATCGGCTTGGGGTAGGTGCGCTTCCTGCCCTCGTAGCGGGACTCGCCCCGGCCGTTGCTCATGGCCTGGTTCTGCAGCGGGCACTCGCCGCCCTTGTCGCACACCGGGCAGTCCAACGGGTGGTTGATCAGCAGGAACTCCATCATCCCCTGCTGCGCCTTGTCGGCCACCGGCGAGGTCAGCTGCGTCTTCACGACCATGCCCGGGGCGACTGTCATGGTGCACGACGCCTGCGGCTTGGGCATGCCGCGGCCGTTACCGGCGTCGACGACCTCGACCAGGCACTGTCGGCAGGCACCGACCGGATCCAGGAGCGGGTGGTCGCAGAACCGGGGGATCTGGATGCCGAGCATCTCGGCCGCGCGGATGAGCAGCGTCCCCTCCGGAACGCTGACCTCGAAGCCGTCGATGGTGAGCGTGACGAGCTTCTGCGCGGGCTCCACAGCCCGGTCGGAGGCGTTGGACGTCACCGTCATCAGGAGGTCGCTCCCGCGCTCTGGGCGAACAGTGTGGACGCCATCGGGTCGAAGGGACAGCCGCCGTTCTCGGAGTGGGCGACGTACTCGTCGCGGAAATACTGCAGCGACGACGTGATCGGGGCGACCCCTCCGTCGGCCAATGCGCAGAACGACCGGCCGGCGATGTTGTCGGACAGGTCGAGCAGCTTGTCGAGGTCGGCGGCCGTGCCCTCGCCCGCCTCGAGCCGCTCGAGAATCTGCACCAGCCACCAGAAGCCCTCGCGGCAGGGCGTGCACTTGCCGCACGACTCGTGCTTGTAGAACTCGACCCACCGCAGGACAGCCCGGACCACGCAGGTGGTGTCGTCGAAGACCTGCAGCGCCTTGGTTCCCAGCATGCTGCCCGCGTCGGCCACTCCTTCGTAGTCGAGTGGGACGTCCAGGTGATCGGCGGTCAGCAGCGGGGTCGACGACCCGCCAGGAGTCCAGAACTTGAGCTCGTGGCCCTCCCGGACGCCGCCGGCCATGTCGAGCAGCTCGCGCAGCGTGATGCCCAGCGGGGCTTCGTACTGGCCCGGCCGGGTGACGTGACCCGACAGCGAGTAGAGGGTGAATCCGGGGGACTTCTCGGTACCCATCGACCGGAACCAGTCGACGCCTCGCGCGACGATCGAGGGCACCGAGGCGATCGTCTCGACGTTGTTGATCACCGTCGGTGACGCGTAGAGGCCGGCGACGGCCGGGAACGGCGGGCGCAGGCGGGGCTGGCCACGGCGGCCTTCGAGCGAGTCGAGCAGCGCGGTCTCCTCGCCGCAGATGTACGCGCCCGCACCTGCGTGTACGACGATGTCGAGGTCGAAGCCGGAGCCCAGGATGTCCCTGCCCAGGTAGCCGGCGTCGTAGGCATCCTGCACCGCGCCCTGAAGGCGCCGGACCACGTGGAGGGCCTCGCCGCGGACGTAGATGAATGCGTGGCTGGCGCTGATCGCGTACGAGGCGATGATCGCGCCCTCGACCAGCAGGTGCGGGGTCGCCAGCATGAGCGGGATGTCCTTGCAGGTGCCCGGCTCCGACTCGTCGGCGTTCACGACGAGATAGGTGGGCTTCGGGCTGTCGGCCGGGATGAAGCTCCACTTCATGCCGGCGGGAAAGCCCGCGCCGCCCCGCCCACGCAGGCCAGAGTCCTTGACCAGCTCGGTGATGTCGCCCGGCTGGCGCTGCAGGGCGACGCGCAGGCCCTTGTAGCCGTCGCTCCGCTCGTACCCGGCACGAGAGAACGAGTCGGTCTCGTGCCAGTGCTGCGACAGCACCGGCGTCAGCGTGGTCACTGCGTGCCCTCCCCCGGTGCGGCCTCGAGCGCCGGGGTGCCACCCTCCGGCGCCTGCCACCCGTTCTCCTGCGCCAGGACCAGCCCGGCCAGGCTCGCCGCGCCCGCCTGGCGGCCCTGCGTCGCCCGACCGTCCGGGAAGCCCGCGAGCACCCGGGAGGCCTCGCGCCAGGTGCAGACGGCGGGGCCTCGCGTGGACCGCACCTGCTCCCCCGCACGGAGCTTGTCGACCAGCTCGCGGGCGGACTGGGGGGTCTGGTCGTCCATGAACTCCCAGGTGACCATCACGACCGGAGCGAAGTCGCAGGCCGCGTTGCATTCGACGTGCTCGAGGGAGATCGTGCCGTCGTCGGTGGTCTCGTCGTGACCGATGCCCAACTCGTCGGAGAGCTCGGACCAGATCGCGTCGCCGCCCATGATCGCGCACAGCGTGTTCGTGCAGACGCCGACGTGGTACTCGCCCATCGGGCGGCGCTTGTACATGGTGTAGAACGTCGCCACCGCCGAGACCTCGGCCTCGGTCAGGCCCAGTTCCTCGGCGCACATCTCGATGCCGGCCGGGGTCACGTAGCCCTCGTAGGCCTGCACGAGGTGGAGCATGGGCAGCAGGGCCGACCGCGGCTGCGGGTACCGCGCGATGATCTCGCGCATCTCGCGTCGTGCTTCGTCGTTGAGCTGGCTGGGCTCGATGGTCACCGGTCCACACCTCCCATCACCGGGTCGAGGCTAGCCACGGCCACGACCACATCGGACACCATGGACCCCTCGCACATCGCGGCGACCGCCTGCAGGTTGTTGAACGACGGATCGCGGAAGTGCGCGCGCCATGGGCGGGTGCCCCCGTCGGAGACGACATGGGCGCCCAGTTCGCCACGTGGCGACTCCACAGCCTGGTAGACCTGGCCGGCGGGCACCCGGAAGCCCTCGGTCACGAGCTTGAAGTGGTGGATCAGACCCTCCATCGACTCGCCCATGATGTGGCGGATGTGGTCGAGGGAGGTGCCGAGACCGTCACCGCCGAGCGCGAGTTGCGCCGGCCAGGCGATCTTCTTGTCCGCGACCATGACCGGGCCGGGCTCGAGCCGGTCGAGGCACTGGTCGACGATGCGCAACGATTCACGCATCTCGTCGACCCGGATCCGGTACCGCCCGTAGGCATCGCACGTGTCGCGCACCGGAACGTCGAAGTCGTAGGTCTCGTAGCCGCAGTAGGGCTCCGCCTTGCGCAGGTCGTAGGGCAGGCCGGTCGAACGCAACACGGGACCGGTGATGCCCAGCGCCGTACACCCGGTGAGGTCGAGGTAGCCGATGCCGTCCGTGCGGCCACGGAAGACCGTGTTCTCGTTGAGCAGGTCCTCGTATTCCGGCAGGTGCGTGTCCATCCACCGGATGTACTCGCGGACGCTCTCGACCGCACCGGGCGGTAGGTCCTGGGCGACGCCGCCCGGCCGGATGTAGCCGCTGTTCATGCGGAGACCGGTGATGAGCTCGAACAGGTCCAGCGTGCGCTCGCGCTCGCGGAAGCCGATCGTCATGACCGTGAGAGCCCCGATCTCCATGCCGCCGGTGGCGATCGCCACCAGGTGCGAGGAGATGCGGTTGAGCTCCATCATCATGACCCGGATGACAGTGGCACGCTCGGGGATCTGGTCCGTGATACCCAGCAGCCGCTCGATGCCGAGCACGTATGCGGCCTCGTTGAAGAACGGCGACAGGTAGTCCATCCGCGTGCAGAACGTGACGCCCTGGGTCCACGTCCGGTACTCCATGTTCTTCTCGATGCCGGTGTGCAGGTAGCCGACCCCGCAGCGGGCCTCGGTGACGGTCTCGCCGTCTAGCTCGAGGATGAGCCGGAGCACGCCGTGGGTCGACGGGTGTTGCGGACCCATGTTGACGACGACCCGCTCCTGGCCGGCGACAGCGGCCCCGATCACGTCGTCCCAGTCCTGGCCGGTGACGGTGAATACCGCACCTTCGGTGGTCTCGCGGACGCCTGCGTAGGCGTCGGCCGGCGCGCCGGAGCCCGCCTGCGCCGTGAAGGTGACGTCGTCCATGCCATTCGTGCCGGTCACGTGTAGGCCCTCCGCTCGTCGGGCGGGGGAATCGTCGCAACCTTGTACTCGACGGGGATGCCGCCGAGCGGGTAGTCCTTGCGCTGCGGGTGACCCGGCCAGTCGTCGGGCATCTGGATCCGGGTCAATGCAGGGTGGCCGTCGAA
Organism: Jiangellaceae bacterium; assembly: GCA_050743145.1. Taxonomy (GTDB): domain Bacteria; phylum Actinomycetota; class Actinomycetes; order Jiangellales; family Jiangellaceae; genus DASRTE01. The sequence goes on from JBOGDU010000003.1 coordinate 5,111, forward strand.
GACGATCCCGAAGAAGTCGTAGGTCTCCCGCTCGTGCCAGTTGTTCGCCGGGTAGAGCTCGACGATCGAGGGGACGTGCGGGTCGCCGTCCGGGCAGGCGACCTCGACCCGCACCCGGCGGTTGTGAGTGATCGACAGGAACGGGTAGACCGCATGGAGCTCGCGTCCGGTCTCCTCCGGATAGTGGACGCCGCTGACCCCCAGGCACATCTCGTAGCGCAGAGCCGGGTCGTCGCGCAGCGCGCGGGCCACCTCGACCAGGTGCTCGCGGCGGACGAAGAGGGTGAGCTCGCCGTGGTGGACGAGTGCTCTCTCGACGGCCTCGTCGAAGGAGCTGCCGGCGGTCTCGAGCGCACCTCCGAGGGCGTCACCGACCTCGTCGAACTCAGGACCCCACGGCCTGGGTGTGGAGCCGTGGCGCACAGGGCTGGTGTCGCGCTCCACCAGCCGCCCGTACCCGGAGGTGTCTCCCGTGCCGGTCACGCCGAACATGCCGCGCCGGGACGGGTGGGCAGGGGGCGGTCCGGGCAGGTCGACGCCCGCAACCTCGGCGGGAAGGTCGTCGGGTCCGGCCGTGCCGGCCTCGGCGCTCGGCCGTTCTTCGGTCACCGCAGCAGGCCTTTCATCGCGTGTGCGGGCACGGCTGCCAGGGCCGCCTGTTCACGTTCTGCGTCCGCCTGCTGCCGGTTCGCTCCCAGCGGCGCGTGCTGGATCTTGTCGTGGAGCTTGAGGATCGCGTCCATGAGCATCTCGGGTCGCGGTGGACAGCCCGGCAAGTAGATGTCGACGGGCACGATGTGGTCGACACCCTGGACGATCGCGTAGTTGTTGAACATCCCGCCGGTGCTGGCACAGACCCCCATCGCGATGACCCACTTGGGCTCGGGCATCTGGTCGTAGATCTGCCGCAGCAC
>JBOGDU010000004.1:0-10472 GCA_050743145.1 Jiangellaceae bacterium
GGTCACCGATCCGGTTGAAGTCGTCCAGGCTGAGCTCGACGTCAGCCTCGTGCGCGATGGCCATCAGGTGCAGGACCGCATTCGTCGAGCCGCCGAGGGCCATGACCACGGCGATCGCGTTCTCGAAGGCCTCGCGGGTGAGGACGTCGCGCGTGGTGATCCCCTTGCGGAGCAGGCCGACGACGGCCTCGCCGGAGCGGCGGGCGAAGCCGTCGCGGCGGCGGTCGACCGCCGGGGGTGCGGCGCTACCGGGCAATGACATGCCCAACGCCTCGGCGGCGCTCGCCATCGTGTTGGCGGTGTACATGCCGCCGCAGGCGCCCTCGCTGGGGCAGATGGCGCGCTCGATCTCGTCGACCTCCTCGCGGGTGATGAGCCCGCGGGCACAGGCGCCGACCGCCTCGAACGCGTCGATGATCGTCACTTCTCGGTCGCCGACCCGCCCCGGCAGGATCGAGCCCGCGTAGAGGAACACCGCGGCCACGTCGAGGCGGGCAGCGGCCATGAGCATCGCCGGCTCGGACTTGTCGCAGCCGGCCAGCAGCACTGCACCGTCGAGCCGCTCGGCTCCGAAAACGGTCTCGACCGAGTCGGCGATGACCTCGCGGGACACCAGCGAGTAGTGCATCCCCTCGTGGCCCATCGAGATGCCGTCGGACACCGAGATCGTGCCGAACTCCATCGGGAAGCCCCCGCCCGCGTGCACTCCCTCCTTCGCGGCCTTCGCCAGCCGGTCGAGGGACAGGTTGCAGGGCGTGATCTCGTTCCACGACGACCCCACCCCGATCTGCGGCTTCTCCCAGTCGTCGTCGGTCATGCCGACGGCGCGGAGCATCCCGCGGGCGGCCGCCCTCTCGAGGCCGTCGGTGACCTCTCGGGAGCGCGGCTTGAGATCGGGAGCGGATGGGGTGAGCGCCATAGCGGCCAACGCTAGACCCGATCAGCCTCCGGACACCGCCGGGATCACCTGGATCTCGGCGCCGTCGGGCAGCGGCTCGGCCAGGCCCGCGCCGTCGCGAATGTTCGCCTCGCCGATGAAGACGTTGACGTGGCGGCGCAGGACGCCGGCCTCGTCGCGGATGCGCCGCTCGACGGCAGGCAACGTGGCCGCGAGCGCGTCGAGCGCCGTCGCGACGGTCGCCGACCCGTCGTCGAGTTCCACGACGACGGCCTTCTCGCCGCGAGCCAGTTCGCGCAAAGCTCCCGGGAGTCGGACTGTCACCTTCACGAGACAGTGGCCGCGCGCACGCAGAGCACGTCAGGCAGGTGGCCGATGACCTCGGCCCAGCTCCCGCCTTCGTCGGCGCTGGCGTAGACCGTGCCGTCGCGGGTGCCGAGGTAGAGCCCGGCGGAGTCCGACACATCGTCGACGGCGAACGCGTCGCGCAGCACCGATGCGTAGAAGCCCGACTGCGGCAGGCCCGCCGACACCGACGCCCACGAGTCGCCGGAATCGTCGGTGCGCCACACCTTCAGTACCCCGCCGGGAGGTATCCGCTCGCCGTCGGCGGCCAACGGCGCGACCCACGCGGTGCCCGCGCGAGCGGGGTGCGCGACCATCGCGAAGCCGAAGTCGCTGGGCAGGCCGTCGGCGATCGACGACCAGGTGGAGCCGCCGTCCTCGGAGCGGTAGACACCGTGGTGGTTCTGCGCAAACAGCCGCTCGGGGTCGGCGGCGTCGCGGGCAACCTTGTGGACGCATTGACCGTACTCGGGCCACTGGTCCGGCAGGAAGTACGCCTTGATCCCCTGGTTGGACGGGCCCCAGGACACGCCGCCGTCGCTGGTTGTGTAGACACCGCCGGTGGACATGGCGACAAGCACGCGGGCGTCGTCGGTCGGGTGCGGCAGCACGGTGTGGATCGCCTGCCCACCGCCGCCGGGCTCCCAGCTCTTGCGGTGCGGGTGCTCCCACAGGCCGTCGACCAGAGAGAACGTCTCGCCACCGTCATCGGAGCGCCACAACGCCGACGGCTCGGTGCCGGCCCAGACCACGCCGGGCCGCTCGGCGGTGTCGGGGCGCAACTGCCAGACGGCGGCGACCGCGGCGTCGGCCTCGGGAGGGAACCGGACCGCTCCGCCCTCTGGCTCGTCCCAGCTGGCGCCGAGATCGTCGGAGTGGAACACCGAGGGACCCCAGTGCTCGCTGCGGGCACCGGCGAGCAGCCGCGTCCTCCCTCCTCGGGTGTCGATCGCGGCTGCCGGTATCTCCTGCATGAGGAAGTGCGGGCCGTCGAAATGCCACGTCTTCCGGTCGTCGCTGCGGCCGAGCCATAGCCCCTTCCGCGTGCCGATCACGAGCAACACCGTCATGCCTCGCAGTGTGCCCGAACGCTCCGACGACAGCTAGCGGGGTCACCACGCGACGACGTTGGCCAACGGCTCGCCAGCCGCGTAACGCTCGAGCTGGTCGCGGACCAGCCTGGTCGCCCGCGGCAGGAAGGCCGACGTGTTGCCACCCACATGCGGCGAAATCAACACCCCGGGTGCCGACCAGAGCGGGTGGTCGGGTGGCGGAGGCTCCGGATCGGTGACGTCCAGCGCGGCACTGAGCCGTCCCGCGTGAAGCTCCGCGACCAGGGCGTCGGTGTCGACCACCGGGCCGCGGGCAACGTTGACGAGCAGGGCCCCGTCGCGCATGCGCGCCAGGAACGCCGCGTCGACCATCCCGCGTGTTTGCTCTGTCAGCGGCACGGTGAGCACCACCACGTCGGCCCGTCCCAACAAGGACGGCAGTGCTTCGTACCCGGCGACACCGTCGCGGGCCCGCCGGGCCACCCGAAGTACGTCGCACTCGAACGGGCGCAGCCGCCGTTCCACCGCAGCGCCGACCGATCCGTACCCCACGACGAGGACCGTGCGGTCGGCCAGCGACGGCCGCAGCCCGTGCTCCCACCGCTGTCCGTCCTGCGCCCGTACGTACTCGGGGATCCCGCGCAGCGACGCGAGCATCAGGGCCACGGCCAGCTCCGCCGTGCTCGCGTCGTGCACGCCGCGGGCATTGCACAACGTCAGGCCGTCGCGGAGGAACGGCAGCACGTGTTCCACGCCGGCGGTCAGCGTCTGGACGACGCGAAGCTGTGGCATCGCGACGATCACCTCGGCGGTGACCTCGGCGAAGGTGTACGGCATCACATAGAGCTCGACCCGTTTGAGCACGCCGTCGGGCGGCAGACCGGCGCCGTCCCAGGTCGCGACGTCGAGGTCGGCCGGCAGAGCGCTCAGCGCACCGGTGAGCTCGAACGGCTGGAGGACGGTCCGGCGATCACCCACCCGGCCGAACCTACTCGGCGCTCCCGAACCCGCCACATCAGTCCGACGCCGAGCAACCCGACCGCGAGAAGCGCATATCGCCCCCCGCCGCGAAGCGCAGCGTCGTCGAGGTCGGCCAGCAGATCGTCAGCGGCTTGGCCGGCCGCCTCGACGTCACCACCGGCGAGCCGCTCGGCCGTCTGTGTGAGCTCGCGCTCGACGTCCGTGCCGAGCAAGCCGACGGACTCGAGGAGGCCGACTCCGTTGCTGACGCTACGGTGTGCCTGTCCGACCTTCGCCGCCACCTGTGCGTAGCGCGACGCCTCCGTCACCAGGGCATCGAGGTCCTCGGAACCTTCGTACGAGCCCTCGAGCGCCGGCAGGTCCTCCACGCCGAGGTCGGCGAGCACCACGAGCGCCGCGTCGCGGTCCGCCAGCGCCTCCTGCGCCGTCCCGGCCAGAGCCCCGGCGTCGTCGAAGCTCCAGCGAGCCATCGCGTCGCGCAGTTCGAGCGGCGCGGTCCACCCGTCGCCCTCGGCCACGAGTTCCTCGTAGACCTCTCGCGCCGCCGCCCGCTCCTCCAGCAGCGGCTTCTCCTCCGGCGTAACCACGAGCTGAGCGAACAGCTCGCCGGCCTCGGCCGATCCGCCGACCTCCTCGAGCAGGTCCAGTGTCCGCCGCCAGTCGGTAAGCATGCGCCAGGTCTCGGGTTCCGGGTCGCCGAGGTAGGAGATCTCGCGGTCGGCCACCGCACCGATGACCTCGGCCATCGCCGCCGGCCCGATCTCCTCGGTGAGCTGGTGCACGATCCACCACGACGCGGCGTATCCGTAGCTCTCCTGCTCCTCGGTGTTCCCGTCACGCAGCTCGACGTGGGCCCAGTCCAGCAACGGCTGTGCGCCCGGGTCGCCGGGGGTCACCGGCGGCGGCCCGGCCGGTTCACCACCGGTCCCCGCCAAGCTACGTGCAGCGAACTCCTCGGCGAGACCCTCGCTCATCCACCGGTCGGTGAACAGCGTCGGGTTGAACCAGGCGTGAGAGAGCTCGTGGAGGACGACTTGCGGGTCGAGCCGGTCACTGATCTCGATCACGTCGGTGCCGTGGTCGTACCAACCTCCGTAGCCGTAGAGGTCCGGCGTCGAGGTCTCGAAGATCTCCAGCTCGTCGGCGACCGGCCACGGTAGACCGATCAGCTCCTCCAGTGCCGGTACCCCCGCGCCGACCTGGTCCCGCACAAAGGTCGCCCACCGGTCGTCCCCGGGCCACGCCCGCAGGACCATCCGGCGGTCACCCACGCTGAACACGTGCTCGTCCAGAAGGTCGTCGTCGCGGGCGACGACGTTGACCCACCAGGTGTCCGGGTCGGGGATGTCACTGGCGCGGAGGACAACGGCACCGTCCTCGGCCTCCCTCACCATCTCGTCGCCGGCCACCTCGACGTCATAGGCGACCGGGATGACGATCTCGACATCGGCCAGACCGGGATCCCCGAAACCGAACGCCGAGAAGGTCGCGTACGCATCGTTCGCCCGAGTCCAGCCCTCGGACCGCGGCGGCAGGTCGGGCAGGTCGTAGGTCAGCCGGATCCGCTGGCTCCGGCCGTAGAGCAGGTTCGGGGAGAGCCGGATGCCGAGAACGGACCAGCGCGGATCGTCGGTCTCCTCCAGGCTGGCGGACAACATGCTGCCACCGTCCCGGTGTGCGGTGATGTTCGTCGCCTCGGCCTGCGCGGGGAGCCCGATCTGTTCGAAGTACGTGTAGTAGTTGCCCTGGTTCGGGACCTCGTTGGTGACGGTGATGTCCACGGTGACGTGGATCGCCTTGTCCTCGGGGTTGAGTCGGAAGGAGGTCGCCGTCTCGAACCGCAGCCCGTCGTCCCGGGACTCCTGCGCGCCCGCCGCCGGGGCGGGAATGGACACGAAGGCGACGCCGAGTACCGCCATGAGGAATGCGCGCATGGCGGCGGAAGGTACGGTATGCGCGTTTGACCGGCAAGTGTTCGGCCGGCTCCCGTGAGAGCATCGCCCCCATGCGACGCTCGCGCATCGCGCACGCGCGATCTGTTCCGTGTCTGGCCCTCGGCGTGTTCCTGCTGGCTGCAGGCTGCTCGGCTGGCAACCCCGAATCGACCTTCGCGCCGACCACCCGCACACCGTCACTGCCGACCAGTTCCAGTCCGCCTCCGACCCCGACGCCGACGGTCGAGCCGGGGCCGGTCGTGCCGGCCACCTTCGAGGACCTTGTCACCGGTCTCGACGTCCCGTGGGGACTGGCCTTCCTTCCCGACGAGTCGGCGTTGGTCTCCGAGCGCGACTCCGGCCGGATCCTGGCCGTGACCGCATCCAGCGACGTCGCCGAGGTGGGCACGGTGCCCGGTGTCGACGCAGGCGGAGAAGGCGGCCTGCTAGGACTCGCGGTCGACCCGGCCGCACCCACGTCCGTCTACGCCTATTTCACCGCCGCGGACGACAACCGGGTGGTGCGGATGCAGCTGCAGAACGGCGCACTCGGCGACCCGGTCGTGGTGATCGACGGCATCCCCAGGGCCGGCAACCACAACGGCGGGCGGATGACCTTCGGGCCGGACGGGATGCTCTACGTCAGCACCGGCGACGCCGGCGAGTCGTCGCGCTCCCAGGATCTGGACTCGCTGGGCGGAAAGATCCTCCGGCTGGAACCGGACGGTTCGGTGCCGGTGGACAACCCGTTCGACGGGTCCCCCGTATTCTCCTACGGCCACCGCAACGTCCAAGGCCTGGCCTTCGACGACGACGGCCGGCTGTGGGCCAGCGAGTTCGGCCAGCAGACCTGGGACGAGCTCAACCTCATCCAGGCCGGCCACAACTACGGCTGGCCGATCGTCGAGGGCATCGGTGGCGACGACCGGTTCGTCGAGCCGGTCGCGCAGTGGACGACGGACGAGGCGTCACCCAGCGGCGTCGCCTATGTCCGCGACACGGTGTTCCTCGCCGCGCTGCGCGGTCAGCGGTTGTGGCAGGTGCCCGTGCCCGGCGGTGCGGCGGGATCGCCGACCGACTTCGCCGTCGGTGACTTCGGCCGGCTACGTCATGCCGCACTCGCACCGGACGGTTCGCTCTGGGTGCTGACCGGGAACACCGACGGGCGCAACCCGGACGGGCCGCGCGAGGGGGACGACCGGATCCTGCGCGTGACGCTGGAGCCTCAGGGCTGACCCTGGCCCGTCAAGGTCGTCGCCGTCGAACCGCCAGCTGACGGCCTCCCGGGAATGATCACGTTAAGAGGGTCTCTGGGTCCCTTGCCAGGTCTACAGGCCTGGCAACGGGGGCACAGACCTGACATCGGCGAAGCTTCCGTGCTGCCCTGCGGGTGACAGCACTCCGTCCAGTCGCCCGCTCGAAGGTTGTCCACACCTCGGCCGAGGATCGAGGCCCTGTCCACAGGAGTCGGATCTTCGCCCGGCCGACTCGCTCCGCGCACCCATGCTCGTTCTCATGGATCTTTGCCTCGCTGCGGTCAGCACGTCGCAGGCCGGCGTGGTACTGCGTCGCCAGGTCCTTGCCGCCGGCATCTCCGACGACGAGATCAGCCGACGTGTTCGCTCCGGCGCCTGGACGGCGATCCGACGTGGAGCCTACGTCGACCGGTGCGCCTGGCTGGCCATGGACGAGGTGGCACGTCACCGTGCCAGGGTCCTCGCCGTCGTCGCGAATCTCGGTGGCCCCGTCGTGGTGAGCCATGCCTCGGCAGCCGTGCTGCTCGGCCTGCCGACGTGGGGCCTCGATCTCTCGATGGTGCATGTGACGCGGCCGCAGGGCGTCTCGACGCGATCGGAGGCGGGGGTACGGCATCACGCCGCTCAGCTGTCCGACAACCAGATCATCGAGATCGACGGCATCGCGGTGACACATCCGGCACGCACCGTCATCGACACGGCGCGCGCGACTGACTTCGAGCCTTCGGTCGTCGTCGCAGATGCTGCTCTGCGGGCTGGGCTGACGAGCAATGGTGAGCTGCTCGAGACCGTCGACCTCATGCGGGACTGGCCGGGTGCGCGGAACGCGGGTCGGGTCGTCGAGTTCGCCGACGGACGCGCTGAGAGCGTCGGCGAGTCGCGAGGGCGGATTTGCCTCTACGTCGGTGGACTTCCACGGCCCGACCTGCAGGTCCTCATCACCGGTGGACCGGGCGACTGGACAGCCAGGGTCGACTTCCTCTTCACCGAGCAACGGACGATCGGCGAGTTCGACGGAAAGGTCAAGTACGGTCGACCGGACCAGCCGGGCATCGACCCCGGCTCGGTGGTATGGCTCGAGAAGCTTCGCGAAGACCGGCTGCGCGCGATGGGATTCGAGGTCGTGCGCTTTATCTGGGCTGAGCTCAACCGGCCCGATCTCGTCGCGCTCAAGTTCAGGCAGGCCTTCGCCCGCGCCGCTCAGCGTTCGCACCGCTGAGTCGCCGCGTGGCCCGGATAGCCGCCGTCGCAGAACCCCCATGCCATCTCTGTGATGCCTTTGCCATGTATGCAGACCTGGCGAAGGCCTGACGGACCCTCTTGACGTGATCATTCCGAACCAGGGGGCGTCCCTCTGACCAGGAGTGTTCGCAGAGTTGGGGAACGTGTTGAAGTCCGACCCGGTGCTCTCTAGGTTGACACCCAGGCACTCCGGTGAGGAGCGAGCATGACCGAGGTCCCTGCGCCCGCCGGCCCGGTCCCCGTCGCCCTGACCTCGAACGGCGGCGGCAACGGTGGCGGGGGCCCCGAGCAGACGCAGGACTTCGTCGCCGAGTGGCGCAACGCGGCTTGGAGCTGCTTCTCATCCGGCCACAAATTCTGCCGCGAGGTCTGTCCTGTCACCCAGGTGACGCGCAACGACACCTGGACGCCTACCGCGTTCCACGCCAACGTCGTCGCGATGGAGCAGGGCGAGCTGACCGTCGAGGACGTCGCGGCCGACTACGTCAACTGCACCCAGTGCGGCGCATGCGAGCTGCGCTGCCCCAACACCCTGTTCACCGGCGACTTCTACCGGTTCCGCACCCGCACGGTCGACCTGGTGAGGGCGGTACGGGCACTCGCCGTCGACAGCGGTGTCCACCAGCCGGCCTGGCAGCGCTGGAACCAACTGACCGACGAGCGCACACACGAGCCCGTGCTCGGCGACGCCGGCGTGAGCCAGGAGCACGTCCGCGACTGGGCCGAAGGGCTCGACATCCCCGTCGGGGGCGACACCATCCTGTTCGTCGACTGCGAGGCCGCCTTTTACCGCACGTCGGTGCCCCGGGCCGTCGCACAGATCCTGCAGCGGGCCGGTGTCCCCTTCGGGCTCATGCAGGAGCAGTGGTGCTGCGGCGGGCCGGCGGCCGAGATGGGCTACGTCGATCAGGCCCGCCGCTTCGCCGAGCACAACCTGGCAAACTGGCGGTCCGTCGGCGCGTCGCGGATCCTGGTCCTCGACCCGCACGACTACATCAGCTTCACCGAGGACTACCCGAGGTTCTTCGGCGCGGACTTCGACCTGGAAATCGTGCTCGTCGTCGAGCTGTTCGCCGAGCTGATCCGCGACGGCAGGCTCACGCCCTCGGTTCCGGTCGCGCGCGCGGTCACCTACCACGACCCGTGTCGGCTGAACAAGCGCAAGGGCATCTGGCAGGAGCCGCGCGAGGTGCTACGGGCGATCCCCGGCCTCGACTTCACCGACGTCGACCGTGTCACGCAGTGGTCCTACTGCTCCGGGGCCGGGGGTGGCCTGGCCATCGAGAAGCCCGAACTGACCGCCGCGATCAGCGACGACCGCCTGGACAAGGCGGCGGCCCTCGGGGTCGACACGCTGGTCAGCGCATGTCCGTGGTCCGAGCGCCCGCTCTCGGTGGCCGGCGGCAAACGCGACATCGACGTCGTCGACATCCACGAGATCCTCGCCGAGTCCCTCGGCATCGACGTCGGAGGGAGGCAGGGGCCGTGACGATCGCGCCACCGCTGGCCGACGCCGTCGTCGAGGAACTCGCGCAGGTACTCGGCTCGGAGCACGTCCACACCTCCAAGACCGCCCGGATGGCCCGTGCCCGAGTGCCCGCACCGTTCCCCGTGCACAGGTGGGCGCAGTACGTGCCCGATCTCGTCGTCACCCCCGCCACGACCGAGCAGGTCGCGGAAATCGTGCGAATTGCCAACCGGCACCGCATCCCGCTCGTGCCGCGCGACGGTGGGACCGGTCTCACCGACGGAGCCCGCCCCGAGCGGCGCGGCATCGTCGTCGACGTCAAGCGCATGAACCAGATCGAGGAGATCGACCTCGACAACCGGACCTGCACGGTGGGCGTCGGCATCAACATGCTCAAACTCAACGAGGTACTCGGCCTGCGCGGACTGATCTACCCGGACGACCCGGCGTCGTACCCGTGCTCACTCGTGGGGGGTCGCATCGGTACCAGCGGCTGGTCGCTGGTCGGGGCCAGGTTCGGGCACTCGCGCGACCTCGTGCTGAGCTTCGACCTGGTGCTGCCGACCGGCGATGTCATCACCGTCGGCGACGGCGGCGGGCGCAAGGTGACGAAGAGCTCCACCGGCTATCAGCTCAAGCACCTGTTCATGGGCCACCAGGGAACGCTGGGGATCGCCACCCGCGCCACGCTCAAGCTGTTTCCCAAGCCCGAGGCGGAGTTCTCGCCGTTCTGGGCGTTCGGCGACTTCGACGACGCCTACCGAACGCTCAAGCACCTGAGCCAGGCCGGCATCGCCACCTTCGCGGGCGCGGTGCTGTTCGACGAGTGGAAGGTCGCCTATCTGCGCCGCGACGACGAGGCGTACATCCCCCAGCCCGGCGACGTCCGCTCGCTGGTCTGCGCGGTCGCCTACGGCAACGAGGACGAGGTGCGCGCGGGCGGCAGGCGGCTGATGCGCATCGCCCGCGACAACGGCGCCCGCTACCTCGGCGACGAGATCTCCGAGGGCGACTGGGCGGCCCGGCACGACCGCTACGCCACGCCTCTGCACGGCCGCACGAGGGACGGCCAGGTGGTGCCGATGAGCTGGCACTGCGAGGACTCCGCGATCAGCTACACGGAGCTGCCGGCGGTGAAGGAGAAGTGGCACGCGATCGCGGCCCGCCTCCGCGAGCGCTTCGACGCGTTCGACGACTGGGGGATGTTCTTCTACACCAGCGGCGACACCGGCACCGACTTCCTCACCGAGATCGACATCGGCATCTGGGAACAGCAACTCGACGACGAGATGTGGT
>JBOGDU010000005.1:0-14829 GCA_050743145.1 Jiangellaceae bacterium
TCGCACCAGTGTTGCGGTGTACGAACACCAGCACCCCACCATTCGACTGCCGGTGCAGCGACACCACGTCGTCCAGACCGTCCCCGGTCACATCGCCCATCAGCTGGCGGGAGGCGGTGAAGCTCCACCCACCACCGGACAGGGCGGACCACCGGCTGCGGGCAGATGTGTCGTAGTAGCCGTCGGTGTGCCACGGCACGACGTCGAGGGTCAGCCCGACCGACGTACGGCGAACCATCACCGCGTCACCGGCATCGTCGCCGTCGACGTCCCCTCCCAGCAGCCGGGTCGCGCTCGTCGCCCACTCGCTGTCGGCCCCGAGCCAGGAGACGCCACCCGTGGCCACCGAGGTCAGCCAGGCGGAGCCGCCCGTGTTGTCGAAGATCGCCAGATCGCCGGCGCCGACCTGTCTACCCATCGTGGCTGCGGTGCCGGCCCGGATCGTCGGCAGCTCGTCATACAGCAGCTGGCCGGGACATTCGGTGCTGCCCGCGTCGCGGTGTCCGGAGATCGCGGGGAGGGTCTCCTGATCCGGGTAAGCCACCGATGCGGTCGGGTCGACGCCGTGCAAGGAGAACTTCCATGCAAACAGCCGTTCGTACGCGTTGAGCAGCGCCGATTCGGGTTGCTTCGACGTGTACGTGCCCAGGACCGACATGGCGAAGGCATTGCTGTTGTACCCCAATGTGTGCGCACCGACCACGGCACGGTCGACGCCACCCCACCGGCCCTCCCAGATCCGCCCGAACCGGTCGACCAGGAAGTTGTAGCCGATGTCGCGCCATCCCCGGCCGTTGACGTGGTACGCGTAGATGCTCCGGATTATCCCCGGCACGTCGGCCTGAGAGTACGAGTTGGTGCCCGCGGTGTGGTGGACGAACCCTCCGAGCACCTGTCCGTAGTCGGGGTCGCCGGACTCGCGGATCGTCTCGTCCGCGCCCCACTGCGCCCGCGAGTAGATCTGCGGCTTGGCTGGTGCCGCGGCCGCCGATCCGGCCGACCCGCCGACCGCGCTGTCGGCGTTCGACTCGCCCGGGTCGACCAGATGGATCCGGATTCCGGCGGGCAGCCTGCGGGAGTCGCCGAGGGCCACCCGCACCTGGATGGCATCCGACTCCGCGACGATCAGCGGTTCGGTGCCGCCACGCGCGTTCTCGGCCTCAGCAGAGCCGGGGTCCGGAGCGTGGCCGGCGTCGTCGGCCGGCAGCTCGGTCCACGACGACCATTCCCCGTCCGCCCGCGTCCGCGTCCAGACGGTCATGTCCACCTTCGACATGCCCGTCCAGGTCACGGCCGCGAGCCGGAACGGCTCGGTCTCCAGGGTGTCCGTCTCCAGCCGGCCGGACGGGTCCGACGGCCGCAGGGCGCTGCTCGATCGTTCGTCGCCGGGCCCGGTCGTGTTCAGTGGGATGGCCTGAGTCGTCGGTTCGACCGGCCTCGGGTCTGCGCTGACGTGAATCGTCGGCAGGGCGACGAGCCCGGCCACCACCATGGGCACCGCCGCAAGCAACCGTCCGGCGCGACGCCGACTCCGCTGACGTGGGTTGGTTGCCACCGTTCGCACGACCAATTCCTTCCGCACCACTGTGCCCGGACTGACAAGCCGGCAGGAGCCTAGCGACTCGCCGCCAGTTGATGAAGGGACCCCCGTTCGCGAGTTGCTCGCTCGTGATCTCGTGGCCGGGTGGGTGGGCCGTCGCAGGCGGATCCGGCAGATCCGCGGCCCGCCCGCCATCGTGTCGGCATCCGCGATATGTGGACGACACGGTGGACGAGCCGGTGGAAAAGGCCGTGCACCTGGGGGTAACCGAGCAATTCGTGTGGACATCCTGGGGACGTAGAAAGAATCTTGAAAAAGGTTGCGTTCGCCTCTTGCGCCAGGTCCCAGCGGGGGATACAAATCTCCCACGTCGCCAGTGATGGCGACCTAGCTCAGGACTCAGGTTCAGGGCAGCAGGCATCGGGAAACCGAAGCGTGCGGGTCGTCAACACAGGTGGCCGGTTCTGAAGAACCGAGCGCCGAGCAATCGGAGAACGCAGGGGACTCGGAGCCTGAAAGGCCCCTCCACCTCATACGTGGAGGGGCCTTTCCCCATGGCTCAGGTGCCCTCGCGTGCCCAGGCCACCAGATCGTCTGCCGCCCACGTGTTCACGATCCGCTCCACCGGGACTCCGCACTCCGTTGCGCGCTCGCACCCGTAGGGCTGCCAGTCCAGTTGGCCGGGCGCGTGCGCGTCGGTGTCGATCGAGAACATGCACCCGGTCTCGACGGCCAGCCTGAGCAGGCGCTTCGGCGGGTCGAGGCGCTCCGGCCGCGAGTTGATCTCGACGGCGACCTCGAACTGGCGGCAGGCCTCGAACACGATCTCGGCGTCGAACGTCGACTCCGGTCGCGTGCCGCGCTCACCGGTGATGAGCCGACCGGTGCAATGGCCCAGCACGTCCGTGTAGGCGTTGGCGATCGCGGTCACCATGCGCCGCGTCATGTCCTCGCTGGACATCCGCAGCTTCGAGTGGACGCTCGCCACGACGAGGTCGAGCCGCTCCAGCAGATCCGGCTGCTGGTCGAGGCTGCCGTCCTCGTTGATGTCGACCTCGATGCCGGTCAGGATGCGGAACGGCGCCAGCCGTTCGTTGAGCTCGGCGACAACGTCGAGCTGGCGGCGTAACCGGTCGGGGGAGAGCCCGTTGGCCACCGTGAGTCGCGGCGAATGGTCGGTGAGCGCCATGTACTCGTGGCCGAGGTCGCGCGCGGTGACGGCCATGTCCTCGATCGGAGTGCCACCATCGGACCAGTTCGAGTGTGTGTGCAGGTCACCACGCAGGGCCGCCCTGATGTCGGCGCCGCCGGTGGTGACCGGCGTGCCGGCCGTCTCCTCGAGTCGGCGGAGGTACGCGGGCACCTCACCGCGCAAGGCCTCGCCGACGATGCCGGCCGTGGTCTTGCCGACGCCCGGCAGATCGGTGAGCGTGCCCTCGGCGCCGCGCCGCGCAAGCTCGTCGGCCGGCAGTCCACCGATGGTCACCGCAGCCGAGCGGAAGGCCCGGACGCGGAAAGTGGGCTCGCGGGCACGTTCGAGCAGGTACGCGATCCGATTCAGCGCCGCTACCGGGTCCATGGCGCCCGGCACGCGCCGGCTAGCTGCGGTCGCGTGGTGCCACCGGGTCCGTGGCCTCGGCCCAGAGGTCCTGCTCGGCCTTGTCGGCCTGGACCCGCTTGTAGCCGAGGTAGCCGACAACGGCGACGAGTGCTGTGAACAGAAGCTTCTTGTTGAACACGACGGGCCGCCTCCCAGACGGTCGTGGGCGTCCTTGCAGGCTAGCGCAGCGGTCGGCCATCAGCGACACGCCCTCGGCCGGGGCCGGGACGTGGCCGCCGGATAGCGTGGTCCGCGTGGCCGATCGCGACGTCAGCGCTGGTGGCCTCCACACGAACCTGACGGCCGAGCGCCCGGACCTGGCGTTCCTCGACTCACGGCCCGTCGGTGCGCTCCGCGAGGGCGTCGTGACGGCGGTGAGCCGCAGCGCTGCCCACACGTTCAGCAAGGAGAACCAACAGCACGTCCGGCTACTGGCGGGGCAGGGCATCGAGGGCGACGCGCACAGGGGCGCCACTGTCCAGCACCGGTCCCGGGTCCGACTCGACCCGACCCGGCCCAACCTGCGCCAGGTCCACCTCATCCACGCCGAGTTGCACGACGAGCTCGGTATCGCCGGGTTCGCCGTGGGCGCGGGCGACCTGGGCGAGAACGTCACGACCCGCGGCGTCGACCTGCTCGGCCTGCCCACCGGAACGCAACTGCACCTGGGCGACGACGCCGTCGTCGAGGTCACCGGGCTACGCAATCCGTGCCGCCAGATCGACGATCATCAGCGGGGACTGCTCAAGGAGGTCGTCGGCCGCGACGAGACCGGTGGGGTCGTCTACAAGGCTGGGGTCATGGCTGTCGTGCTGACCGGTGGCGACGTCCGCTCCGGCGACCCGATCCGGGTCGTCCTGCCCCCGGGCCCGAACCGGCCGCTGGACCGTGTCTGAGTCGCGGCAGTGACCCTCGGCCGGTTGCGAGGTCGGCGGACGCGAATCCGATGTCCGGTTGTCGATGACGGCAGCGCCCGTTCGTCGTCATGATGTGGCGACAAGGAGCCGCCACGGAGACCCGAGGAGGGGGCGAGATGCGTTACCTGCTGTTGATCTACAGCGAGGAGCCGACCACAGCGCCGTCGCAGGAGGAGGCCGACGCGACGATGGCGGAGTGGTGGGCTTACACCGAGGCCATCAAGGCCTCCGGCGTGCACCTGGCCGGCGACGCTCTCCAGAGCTCGCAGACCGCGACCACCGTGCGGCTCAAGGAGGGGGAGCGGGTCGTCACGGACGGCCCGTTCGCGGAGACCCGTGAGGTGCTGGGCGGCTACTACCTCGTCGACGTGCCCGACCTGGACAGTGCGCTGGACTGGGCCGCGCGCTGCCCTGGCGCGAAGTACGGCTCGATGGAGGTCCGGCCGGTTCAGGAGTTCGAGGCCTGAGAGCACGGCGCCGATGAGCGGGCGAGCAGCCGACTCCGTCGAAGCGGTCTTTCGTGAGGAATGGGGCCGGCTGCTCGCCACGCTCGTACGGTGGGTCGGTGATCTGGACCTGGCCGAGGAAGTCGCCGCCGACGCGATGGCCGTGGCGCTCGAGCGGTGGCCGATCGACGGCGTGCCCGACCGACCCGCTGCATGGCTTCTGACGACCGCGCGACGTCGGGCGGTCGACCTCCTGCGGCGGCGCCAGACCTACGCAGCCAAGCTGGCCGTGCTGAAGGTCGAGGCCGAACGCGCGGAGTCCGAGCGATTGGGCGCTGACACCGCTCCTGCCGATCTGATCGGTGACGACCGCCTCCAGTTGTTCTTCACCTGCTGTCACCCGGCTCTCGCCGCCGAGGCTCGGGTCGCATTGACGCTGCGCTATCTGGCCGGCCTGTCGACCGCACAGGTCGCCCGGGCGTTCCTCGTGCCCGAGGCGACGATGGCCCAGCGCCTGGTCCGCGCCAAGCGGAAGATCCGCGAAGCGCAGATCCCCTATCGCGTGCCTTCCGCCGCGGAGCTGCCCACCCGGCTGCCGGCCGTCCTCAGCGTCGTCTACGTGATCTTCACGGAGTCCTACGCGGCGAGCGGCGGCACCACACTGCTACGCCCAGACCTCGCGGACGAGGCGGTGCGGCTGGCTCGGATCCTGCGTCGTCTGCTGCCCGCCGAGCGGGAGGTGGCCGGCCTGCTCGCGCTGCTTCTTCTCGTCGATGCGCGGCGGGCGGCGCGGGTCGACGAGGCCGGGACGTTGGTGCTGCTGGAGGAGCAGGATCGGTCTCGCTGGGACCGCACCCTGATCGAAGAGGGACGGATCCTGGTCGTGTCGGCGTTGACCGGTGGCCCGCCCGGCCCTTATGCCCTGCAAGCCGCCATCGCCGCGGTGCACGACGAGGCTGCAACCGTCGAGACGACCGACTGGCCGCAGATCGTCGGCCTGTACGACGTCCTGCGGGTGACGGCGCCTTCCCCGGTCGTCGAGCTGAACCGCGCTGTGGCCGTGGCGATGGTGGACGGTCCCGAGGTCGGCCTGGCGCTGATCGACGGCCTGGCGGAGTCGGGCGAGCTCGACCGGTACCACCTGCTCCACTCGGCGCGAGGACGGTTGCTGGACCGGCTCGGCCGACATGGCGAGGCGGCTGCGGCCTACCGACGGGCGCTCGACCTGGTCGGTAACGAGCCCGAACGAGTCTTTCTCACTCGTCGCCTCGAAGCGGCGGAGCGTACCGACCGGTAACGCGGAGGACCCACTCCGTCCGCCGGATGTCTCAAGGTCGGCGATCGCCCGAGCCGCCTCTCGTACAAATGTCGGAAACAGGAATCAAGGCTTGCTCGGTGCGGAACGGCCGGTCTAGGAATAGACAACGGGCCCACGGGTCAGTGCGGCCCGTCCCACTTCCGGGAGGCGTTCAGGGAGCCCTCCCTCAGACCGGAAGGAGTCCCCGATGCGGAGAACGCTCACCGCGCTCGCCACAGTCGGCTTGCTTGCCACCGGCTTGAGCTCCGCCACCGTTGCTTCGGCCGACCCGACCCACAATCCGGGTGGTCCGTGCATCCAGTCCGACCAGAACGTCAGCCTGTCCAGCGTCGCCGGGTACGACGACGTCGTCCAAGCTCTCGACCGGATCGAACGGACCAGCAATGGGCTGGTCACCGTCTCCTCGGCAGGCGAGTCCGGCGAGGGACGTGAACTCTTCTACGCAACCGTCGGCACCGGCCCGACCACCTTCTGGTTGCAGGCCCGCATCCACGGCAACGAACTGCACAGCACCGAGGCGGCCCTGCAGATACTCGACCTGCTCGACAGCGGGAACGCGACCGCCCGGTTGATCCGCGAGAACCTCACGGTCGTCGTCATTCCCATGTACAACCCCGACGGTGCAGAAGCGAACATCCGGCAGAGCACGACGCCGACCCGGATCGACCTCAACCGGGACTGGGAGAACTTCGCCCAGCCCGAGTCGGTCGCATTCTGGAGGCTGTGGCGTGACGTGGCTCCGGAGCTGGCCCTCGACCTGCACCACATGGGCCAGGCACCGATCGTCGAGGGCACCGACGATCTGAACCAGTTCCAGATCGGAGCGCGGTCCATCGACCCGTCGCGGATGACCGACCAGCAGTGGCTGACCAACCGGCAGATGGCCATGGTCAGCGTCGACGCCCTCGACCAGTACGGGCTGGCCAACGTGGCGCACTACCCGCTGATCGACATCACGAACGCCGCGCTCAGTCGGATGCTCATGGGCGGTACGGCTCCCGCCGGCGAGCAGCCGGTGATGCAGGTGCCCACGCAGGGCGCGATCTTCTACGAGGTGCGCTCGGTCGGCCAGAAGAGCAACGGCCAACTCGAGAACCTGTTCCGGATCCCGACGATGGCGGTGCTCACGGCTGCCGCTGACGGTTCCCTGAGCTCGTACGACATCTACGGCTACACCAGCCTCCCGTTCGCCAGCCAGGGTCCCTGCGGCCAGTAGGGATCATCCCAGCCTGAAGTAGAGACGGCCTCCTCGAGCCCCGAGGAGGCCGTCTCGCGGTATGTGGGCCCGGAAGTCAGCTGTCGCGGAGCGCGAACCACACCGCCTTGGCCGGTTTGGTGGTCTCGTTCGCCCAGTGGTGCGGCTGATCGCCGATGAACTGCAGGGAGTCGCCCGGGCCGAGCTCGTACCTGGTGCCGGCGATGTCGAAGACCAGTGCGCCCTCGGTGACGAGAACCAGCTCCTCGCCCGGGTGCAACATCGGCTTGTCACCACTGTTGGCACCCGGTTCGACGGTGGCCACCGCAGCCGCTCCTTTGAACTGCGCGTAGGCGCCGGAGATCCCCGCGAGGTGCAGACCCTGGTGAGGGGTGAACACGCCACGGCGATCGTCGGCACGGGTCAACGTCGCCGCCTCGAGCTGTCCCTCGTCGATCTCGGTGAAGTAGCTGAGAGGCCGCTCGAGAGCAGCGGAGATCTTCAGCAGCGTGGTGATGGTCGGCACCATGTCGTTGCGTTCGATCTTGTGGATCGCGGCTGCCGACACCTCAGCCCTTACTGCGAGCTGCTGAAGGGACAGCCGTTGTTCCCTGCGCAGCCGTTGGAGCTTGGGCCCGATCGAGCTCACGATCCCCTCGACGTGCTCGCCGACCTGAACCGCCCGCGCCGGACGTTGCTTGGCCTCCGCTCCCTGCCGTCGCTCAGCCATCCACAACCCCTCGACATTGCTGGACCGTCCACCTTGGTGTACGCGTCTGCGCCGATGGTGGACGCATCGGCGCTGCGCAAAGCGTACTCGGTACACCCATGTCGCGTATTTTGTCAGCCTATGTACGACTTTCTCGGAGGTCGTGTGTATCCACGACCGAACGGTGATTGTTCGGTTCAGCCATGATCTCGGCGTACAGCGTGTGGTGCTCGCGCGCGGCGCGCTCCCAGGTGAACTCGGGCACCAGCGATCTGCCACCCTCGATCAGCCGCGCGCGCAGCGTCGCATCCGTCATCACCTCGAGCAGACCCTCGGCCAGGGACCGCGGATCGCCGGCGCGGGTCAGGACCGCAGTCTCATGGTCGGTCAGATACTCGTGGAGCACCGGGATGTCACTGGCGACCACGGGCAGGTCTGCGGTCATCGCTTCCAGCACGACCAGCCCCCAACCCTCCTTCACCGAGGGGAAGGCCAGCGCGTCGGCGCTGCGGTAGTACTCGTGCAACCCGGAATCGCTCACCGTCCCGGCCAGGATGACGTCACGACCGAGCTCGAGGCCGAGTGCGGGCAGCATCGCCAAGGCCTCGTCACGGTAGGCGCCGTAGTCCTGGAACGAGTGGCCGCCGACGACCACCAGGGCAGGGGCGGGGTGGATCTCCGCGGCCAGAATCGCCATGGCCCGGAGTAGGACGACGCTGCCCTTCCGCGGCTCGATGCCGCCGACCGCGAGGAAGGTGAACCGGTCGGACAGACCGAGATCGCGGCGCAACGCGTCTCGGCGAGCCTGGTCGATCGGGGGGAAGCGGTCCAAGTCGACGCCGTTGTGGATCACCGTCGCGCTCACGCCGTGCTCGGCGTACAGCCGGGTGCGCCAGTCCTGGCTGACGACCACCAGGTGGTCGGGCTCGATGATCGCTCGTCGTTGACACTCGATCAGGGCGGCCGTGGTGAAGTCGTCGACGTGGTGAACCGTCCGCACCACGCGGACGTCCGCACCCGCGTCGCGGACGCGAGCAGCGGCGCGGGCCGAGATGCAGTCCTGGGTGTGGACGATGTCGACCTCGTCGACGATCGCCGCGAGCCCATTCTCGAGCGCGTCGATCGATGCGAAGACCCGATCCTCCAGCGTTGCTCCGGCTTCCGGCGCCGGCACGAGCGTGAACGGCGCCCGCACCGGTCGAAAGAAGCCGTGGCCCGGATCTCCCAGCGAGACGACGCGGACCGGCATCCCGATCCGGACCATGGCCTCGGCCAGGGACAGCGTGTGAACGACGCCTCCCCGCGGTTTGGTCGAATAGCTCACCAGTGCTACGCGGGGTTGGTCCGGCTGCGGGTTCGACGCCGTCACAGCGACCGTTCCGCCAGAGCGAACTCGCCGGTGGCGACGGCGGCAGCCACCAGGGATGCCCGGGCCGCTGTCTCGGTGACGATGCATCCCGCCTGCACAAGCCGATCCCGCTGCGCCGCAAAGCCTTGTGGGTCCTGCTCGGTACCCAGGACGTAGGCGACGACCTGTGGGCCGCCGTCGGCCATCACCGCCGCGCAGACCGGGGCCAGAACACCGGCGGGATCGGAGTTGGCGCCGTGACCGAGGACCACGTCCAGGATGATCGCAGCCACCTGCGGGTCGGCGCCGTGCTCCCGCAGCAGGTCGACGCGCGCCTCGGCGTCGATCATCGGGTGGGGCCTGCCCCTCGTGTACTCCTCCTCGCCGAGGTCGAGGCACTGATGTGACCCTGACGGCGCCGGTACACCCCATGCCGTGTTGATCGGCGTGTTCGAACGCACCTCCCCCAGAACGCGGCCGAGGATCACCAGCGACTCGTAGCACAGGGTCCCACCGGCGAACAGGCCGCGGACCAGCGTTCGCCGCTCGGACAGCCGGTCGCGTGCCTCCTGCACCGACGGCCCGATCGTCGAGGCGGTGTCCGGAGCGGGACGGTCCAGGACGCGCATCGTGGCCACGACGGCACCCTCCAAGGTGTCCGCGAGCACCACACCGTCCGGAGCGACGAACCCGGGATCCAGCCCGATCAACGCGGCGACCACCGGCGTTCCCCCGGCAGCGGCGAGGACGGTCGCGGCGACGTCCGGCGCGGGCGGCTTCGACACGAACAGGATCACGTCTGTGCCCGGGTCGTCGCGCAGGGTATTGATCGCCGACAGGGCCATCCGGCCGCCGACGTCCTCCGACAGGTCTCGCCCGCCGAGGCCGAGAACCTGGCTCACGCCGTCGCCCCAACGATCCAGCAGAGACATGACTTCCTGTGCCCCGGTGCCGGCGGCCGCGACGACACCGACCCGACCGGGCTTCACCACGTTGGCGAACCCGAGGCCGACGCCTCCCACCATCGCCGTACCGGCACCCGGTCCCATGACGAGCAGACCTCGGGCCCGCGCATAGTCCTTGAGCGCGATCTCCTTGTCCAGCGGAACGTTGTCGCTGAACAGCAGGACGTGTAGCCCCTGGGTCAATGCCTGGAAGGCGGCCAGGGCGGCGTAATCACCAGGTACGGAGATCACCGCGACCGTGGATTCCGGTTGCCGCACGACGGCTTGGCGCAGCGACTTCGGCTGCGCCTGCGTCGTTTCGTCGTCGTGCGGTCGCGCCGAGAAGACGGCGCGCTCGCCCGCGGCCAGGGCCTCATCCGCCGGCTCCTGGCTGGTCGCCCCGACGACGAGGATGAAGTCGTTCGATCCGGTGTCCGTGATCTCAGCAGGCTCGACCCCCTTCTCCCGGAGGATCTGCAGGTTGGCCGGGGTGCCCATGGCGGCGCTGGCCCAGTCCACGCCTGCCATCTCACGCATCGCCCTCATCGCCCCCAGTTGGGCGACCGAGTCGACGTAGGTCTCGGGAAAGATCTTGGTCCAGAAGCTCACGTCGTGACTCCCTCGCGATCGAGCGTCGGCAGGATCCGGGTGCCGAGCGTCGCGTCACCATCCCCCTGGGAGCGCAGCGTCGCTGCCGCCAAGGACGCAGTCGTGATGACAGCCAGCCCTCCGCCTTGCCGCAGGAATCGGGTGGCGGCACGCACCTTCGGACCCATGCTCCCTTCGGGGAACTGCCCAGCGGCAAGGTGGCCCTCGACCTCCGCGACGTCGACTCGGCCCAGCCGGCGTTGAGAGTCTGTTCCGAACTCCAGCATCACCGACTCGACGCCGGTGACGAGCACGAGTGCCACCACGACATGTCCTGCGTCCAGCAGGCAGCGGACCGCGTCGATCTCCACTAGGCCGCGGGGTCGCGGTGAAGGGACGACGCGACGGTATCCGCGGCCGCTGTCCTCGACGATCTCCCACCCGTGCGTCTCGGCCAGCCGGGTGGCCTCGGCCTTCGTGAAGAAGGGCCCGATCGGCTTGGTCGGGCGTTCGAATGCAGGGTCCTCGAACAACGGCATCTCGGGAACGACGTCACGGCCCCGGTCCTGCTGGATCGCGAGGTTGCCGACCTGCGGACCGTTGCCGTGCACGATGACGACGCGCCATCCGTCATCCAGCAATTCGCAGATGGAGCGGACCATGGCGTCGGTGTTCGCACGCTGCTGTTCGGGCGTACCGGCTTCGCCCTCGGCGGTTATGGCGTTGCCGCCCAGCGCGACCACCACGGTTCCCGTCACGGTCCCTCGATTCCTGGAGGTGGTGTCGGGCCTGTGCCTCAATGGCCGATCATTCATCATACGACGGGTTCATAGACAATAGTGAACAGTGCATACTGCGACAAGCACGCCGACCCGGCACGAGGTGACGTGATGGCCAACCCCGGCCCGCACACTCCTGGCATCCCGCCCGACGCGGTGGCTCGGTTCACTGCCGCGGAGGCGCGGCTCTATCCGCTGGTCATAGTCGATCCCGAAGCGTATGAGCGCGCGGTGACCCTGACCGGCCTGCTGCTGACGGATATGCGCTCGACCTGCCCTGACGTCGACGCTGTCCTGCGGCGTCGCGAGGCGCTGCTGCGGCTGCTGACCGAACCGACGGACGAGGCTCGCCCGAGCATCGTCGGACTCAACCCCGAGACCCTGGTCGACGCGGCCTCCGCGCTGCGCTGTCGTGAACTGCAGGCGGAACTGGGCGCGGGAGTTGCCGCCGCTGGTGACGGATGGCCGGATCCCGCCCCGTGAACCCGTCACTGCCCTTGACAGAACGGTACGCGAAACGTTTGCTATGGGATACAGATCGTGTCGATAAGTAAATGACTGGGAGGGCTATGAGCGTCCCGGCAACCACCGCGGAGGAGCTCGCCTCCCTCGTCGTGGATCTCCAAGCGCGTGGGCTGCGGGTCGAGGTTCCACTCGAACGGAGACATGGAGGCGCCGGGCCCTCCGACTCCGGGATGCTCTGGGTGGGCGGCTTTCCGGTCACCGCCCCGACGGACAATGCGGCGGCGGCAGGTTCGCCTTACGTGCTGAAGGCGGAGGACGAGGGCTTCGCCATCTTCCGGGGCGGCACCCGCCTCGCCGGTGCGTCCACCCAGCAGCGGCCCCGCTTCTACGACCTCACGACCGCCGACGGTGTCCCGTACTGGAAGATCGGGCTCCTCCACCTGGACTCGTTCGCCAGCACGGTCGTGCAGACCTGCGCCTACTGGGGCAACGAGAACCAGTGCAAGTTCTGTGGCATCGGTGTGTCCCTCGACTCCGGCCGGACCATCGTCAAGAAGAGCCCCGAGCAGCTGGCCGAGGTCGCCTGCGCTGCGAAGGAGCTCGACGGTGCCGTCGACGCCACGCTCACGACCGGCAGCTCGAATGGCGTCGACCGGGGCGCCCGCTACGTCGCCCGCTGTGCCCAGGCGGTCAAGGTGGCGTCCGGGTTGCCGGTGGAGGTCCAGTTCGAACCGCCATTCGACCTCGACGTCATCGACGAGGTGGGCGACATGGGCGTCGACTCGGTGGGCATCCATGTGGAGTCGTTCGACCCGATGGTGCTGGCGCACGTGGCACCGGCCAAGGCCCGGACCGGAATCGACCGGTATTTCGACGCCTGGGAACGCGCCGTCGCCGTGTTCGGCGCCGGACAGGTATCCACCTACGTCATCCTCGGCATGGGTGAGGACCCCGAGATCACCCTCGACGGCTGCCGACGCGCCGTGGACATGGGTGTCTTCCCGTTCGTCGTGCCCCTCCGGCCCGTCGCGGGGAGCCTGATGGAGGACGCCCTCCCCCCGGACCCCGCGTATACCGAGCGCATCTACCGCGCGGTGGCCGCTTACATGTCGCTGCGCGGGATGGACTCGAGCGTCCCCAAGGCCGGCTGTGCCCGGTGCCAGGCGTGCTCGGGGTTGAGCTCGATGGAGTCCGCGCTGCGGATCGGCTCGTCGCCGCTGCTGCAGATCGGCCGACGTTCAGAGCCCGTGGCCGGCCGGACGTGAGCACCCGACGAGCGCGCCGTGACCGCCGCTGAGGCCTCCGCGGTCCAGCCGGGCCGGGCGGATCCGGGCCGGCTCCGGTTGCGCGGACCGGCGACCATCGTGTGCCGGGAAGCGCGTACCCGCGCGGAACTGGCCGAGCACTTCAGAGTGCGGCACGAGGTGTTCGTGGTGGAGCAGTCGGTCTTCGTCGGGTCGGACAGGGACCAGCACGACGAGGACGGGTCCGCGATCCACCTGGTCGGCTACTGCGAGGGGGCGGTGGCCGGCAGCGTCCGTCTCTACGAGCTCGACCACTCCACCGGCCTGTGGCAGGGCGACCGGCTCGCGGTCCTGCCACCGTTCCGGGTCGGTGGGCTCGGCGCTCCCCTGGTGCGTTGCGCCGTCGCCATCGCCGGGGCACTCGGCGGACGGTCCATGGTCGCCCACGTACAGCCGCCGAACGTCACGTTCTTCACCAGGCTGGGATGGTCGTCGGTGGGCGAGCCCGAGGTCTACGTCGGATTGCCGCACCAGCAGATGCGCATCGCGCTGCCGGCTCGGGACCTGGGCGCGTCCATCGCGCGCTCCCTCGCTGCGGGCAGGTCGGCCTGAGGACGTGACGCCTCCGGCGCCAGCCGATCAGCGCTGCAGCCCAGTCACCTCCGTTGCCGCGAGATCGAGCACCGTGGCAAGCCGGCCACCCGAGGCCACGGACAACAGCCCGGTGTCGTCGATGGTGCCGACGACTGCGGCCTCCAGCCCGCGCGCGTGGAACGCGGCCGTGCACTCGTTCTCGCGCCCTGGGGGAGAGCACAGCAGGAAGGTGTACGCCGGGAAGCAGGTGAGCCACGAGGCCATCGGCACGCCAGACGGACGCGGCAGCACGTCGAGGTCCAGCCGCACCCCCAGCCGGCTCCACTCGAGCAGCATCGCCATGGACCCGACCAGTCCGGCCATGCTCACGTCCTTCGCCGCGACGCAGGCGCCCGACCTGGCGATCTCCGCCAGCACCCGGACGTCCCCGGCCATCTCGCCGCCACGTTCGTCGAAGGAACGGAAGAACGGGAAGTCCGTACGCATCGTTCCCTGTAGGCAGGTCGCCACGATCAGCGACTGGCCGGCAGCGACATGGGTCAGCGAGAGCACCGCATCCGCGTGTCCGATGCCGAACGCCGAGAGGGCGGGCGGGCCGTCGTGGACGGTGAGGTGACCGCCGACGAGCGGCACGTCGTACAGGAGGCCGGCCGCGTGCATGCCACGCAGCGCGTCACGCGCGACGTCGGCGGATCCGACGATGGTGTCCACGATGCCGTCGGGTGTCGCGCCCATTGCCGCGAGGTCGTTGACGTTGGCCAGAACGGCGGCGAAGCCGGCCCCGTACGGGTCCCGGGCGACGAACGCGGGCAGGAGAGCCTCGCCGCAGGCGATGACATGTCCCGCCCGAGGGGTGACACCATCGCCCGGCCCGGATCTCATTCGTACGACCGCCCCGTCGTCCCCCGGGCCGTGCACCCAACTGGCCGGCCCGATCACGTCGCCGACCAGTCCGATGTCGGCCTTGGCGCGCAGGGCCGCATGTGTGCGCAGATGTTCGGCCAAGGCGTCCAGGTCGTCGACGCCGTCCGCGCTGACCTCCATGACGAGCCCTCGCCTCCTCCACGGATCCCTGTCGCCCGTCCGTTGATCACGTTCACCATGGTTGCGGACGGTTCACCAGGATCCGGAGCCTGGTGAAC
>JBOGDU010000006.1:0-8977 GCA_050743145.1 Jiangellaceae bacterium
ACCTGCGTACCTGCGACAAGATTCTCGGCACGTCGGCCGGCTCGGTGCTGGCAGCGCTGCTCGGAGCGGGCGTGTCACCCGCCCAGATGCGTGACCACCAACTCGGTCGCGTCGTCGACGGACCACTCGCCGCCCTGCCGTGGAACTACGACCAGGCCTCGGGGGGTGCGCTGCCGCCGATGCCGCGGTTGGGACTCGGGTCGCCGGCGCTGTTCCGGCGCAATGCGCGGCGGCTACGCCGCCTGCCGCCGACCGCCGTCCTCTCCGCCTTGCTCCCGGTCGGCCGGAGATCGCTGGACGATCTCGGGACGATGGTCTCCGCTCTCGCTGCGCCGGACGGGTGGTCGAAACACCCCGGCGTGTGGATCGTGACGATGGACTACGAGACCGGCCGACGGGTCCCGTTCGGCCGCCCGGGTGAGCCACCGGCCTCGCTGGTCGAGGCCGTGACGGCGTCGTGCGCGATCCCCGGCTGGTACGCGCCGGTGACGATCGGCGGGCACCGCTACGTCGACGGCGGTGCGTGCTCGGCCACGTCGGTCGACCTGTTCACGGGGCTCGGGCTCGACGAGGTCTACGTGGTGGCGCCCATGGTCTCGCGCGAGTTCGACAACCCCCGATCGTTGCTGGGGCGGATGGAGCGCCGCTGGCGGGCGGCGGTCACCCGACGCTGCCTGCACGAGACGCTGAAGCTTCGCGCCGAGGGGACAAGGGTCACGATCCTCGGACCCGGAGTCGAGGACCTCGAGGCGATCGGCGTCAACGTGATGCAGGTGTCGCGGCGCGTCACCGTGCTCGAGACGTCGTTGCGTACGTCGGCCGCCGCCCTGGCGGGCCGTCTCCCGGCGAATGAGGCGGACGCCGGCTGATGCGCGTGTTCGTGCCGACGACACTGCCGATGCTCGCGGCACTGCAGGATGCCGGGCGGCTGGACACCGTCGGCGGAACGGGTTACGCCGTCACGCCGGCCGTACGCGAGTGGTACGTCGACGGCGACTCCGAGGAACTCGACCACGTCGCGCTGACCGACGCCGCCCAGGCTTCGCTGCGCTTGCTCGCGTCCGATCCGGGTGCGCCGTGTCGCCGGGTCGTGATGGCCGTGGATCTGCCCGATGCGACCCCCGATGCCGCCGGCGGCCGAGCCGCGGTGCGGCTGGTGGCGCCGGTGGGTCTCGAACAGGTCGCATCCGTGCATGTCGACGACGTGGACGCAGAGCAGACGGTCCGCGCCGCGATCGACGCCCTCGACGCCGCGGATGCCGGTGACGCCGACGCTGCCGCCGTGGTCGAGGAGCCGGAGGGCTTCGAGTTGCTCTGGTTCGCCACCCAGGAGATTCCCGATCTCGTCGATTGATCACGTTCACCACCCTGGTGGACGGTTCACCAGGCGCACGAACCTGGTGAACCGTCTCCTCGCCTGGTGATGGCGACGCCGCGTCGTGCCACGATGGGCGATGTCCCCGCCCCGACGTCGAGGAGCCTCCCGTCATGGACGCCGTCACCCAGGTCCCCATGCCGGTGAACGAGCCGGTCCTCACATACGCACCGGGAACCCCCGAGCGTGCGGAGGTCGAGCTGCGGATGGCCGAGCTCGCCGCCGAAAGGCACGAGCTCACCTGCACCATCGGCGGCGACCAGAAACTGGGAGGTGGTGACGAGATCGACGTGGTCGAGCCGCACCGGCGCTCCCACGTGCTCGGGACGATGCGCAACGCGACCACGGCGGATGCCGTGGCCGCGCTCGCGGCCGCCAGGGATGCCGCCCCCGGGTGGCGTGCCCTCTCCTACGACGACCGCGCGGCGATCTTCCTCAAGGCGGCCGAGCTGCTCTCAGGGCCGTGGCGGCAGACGCTGAACGCTGCGACGATGCTCGGCCAGTCCAAGACCGTCGCGCAGGCCGAGATCGACAGTGCCTGCGAGCTGATCGACTTCTGGCGCTTCAACGTGTTCTTCGGCCGCGAGATCGTCGAGGAACAGCCGATGCTGAACAGCCCGGGGGTGTGGAACCGCGCCGACCACCGCCCCCTGGAGGGATTCGTCTACGCGATCACACCGTTCAACTTCACGGCCATCGGCGGCAACCTGCCGACCGCACCGGCGATCATGGGCAACACGGTCGTGTGGAAGCCGAGCCCCACCCAACAGCTCGCGGCGCACCACACCATGCGCCTGCTCGAGCAGGCCGGCCTGCCTCCGGGCGTGATCAACCTGATGACAGGCGACGGCCTGGACGTGTCCGAGGTGGCGCTGGCCGATCCCGACCTGGCCGGAATCCACTTCACCGGCTCGACGCGGACCTTCCAGACCCTGTGGCGCATGGTGGGCCAGAACATCGCCGACTACCGCAGCTATCCGCGCATCGTCGGCGAGACCGGCGGCAAGGACTTCGTGGTCGCGCACCCCAGTGCCGACGTCGACGTCCTGCGCACGGCACTGGTGCGCGGAGCGTTCGAGTACCAGGGCCAGAAGTGCTCGGCAGCCTCGCGGTGCTACATCCCGCGCAGTGTGTGGGACCGGATGCGTGACGACTTCCTGTCGCTGACCGACTCGCTGGCGATGGGCCCGGTCGACGACCTGTCGAACTTCATGGGCGCCGTGATCGACGACCGCGCGTTCGCCAAGCACAAAGCCGCAATCGACCGCGCGAAGGCCGACGACACCGTCACAGTGGTGGCGGGAGGCGGCTACGACGACAGCGAGGGCTACTTCGTTCGGCCGACGGTGCTCGAGAGCACGGACCCGGAGAACGAGATCTTCACCACCGAGTACTTCGGACCGATCCTCGGCGTGCACGTGTTCGACGACGCCGACTATCACCGGGTGTTGCGCCAGATGGAGTCGGTGGCGCCGTATGCGCTGACCGGGGCCGTGATCGCCCAGGACCGTGCGGCCATCGCGGAGGCCACCGAACTGCTGCGCTTCGCCGCGGGCAACTTCTATGTCAACGACAAACCCACGGGCGCCGTCGTCGGCCAGCAGCCGTTCGGCGGCGCGCGCGCCAGCGGCACCAACGACAAGGCCGGAGCCGCGCAGAATCTGCTGCGGTGGACGAGCACCCGGTCCCTCAAGGAAACACTCGACCCGCCGACCACGCATACTTACCCACACATGGCCTGACGGCCAGCGACCGAAGACAAGGGGTGTCCACGTGTTGGAGGACCGGCTGCCCACCCGTCCACTCGTCTCGCGCGCAGTGCGACTGCTCTCGCAACCCCGGCGCAGTGCCGCGGACAGCGCGCTCGTCACAGGCGTCGCATTGCGCCTGGCTGCGCTCGACAGCGACTCCGAGACCGCCGACAAGCTCATCGCCGCATCGGACCGCGTCATCGTGGGCGTGGCGGGCCTCGTCGGGGAGCCGGCACCGCAGGCCGACTGGAGCGACACCGCCGAGGCGTTGGCGCTGATGATCGCCGGACGGCCGCTGCAGCGCCGCCACCTCATGGCGTCGCGCTCGGCGCTCGGCTCCGCCGACAAGGTCCTCGACCTGTCCGAGGGGCTGCGCCGTACCGCCGAAGAGGACGTCGACCGTGACGACCTCGGCCGTGCGCTGGCGATGGCCGTCGCGGCTCCGGCGGAGATGGTCGATGCCCTCATCGAGCGGGAGAAGACCAGCACACGCGGCCGGAGCGAGCCGGCCGGCGTGGGCCGAGAGGTCAGCGAGCCGCGGCCTCCGGGCCCAGGACCGCGGGCCAACCGGCCGGCGCCCGGCGAGCGCGGCGTCCCCCTGCGTGCTCTCGACGGCGGGATCCCCGGCCGCTGACGACCGTCAGGCCTCGTCGTCCGTCACGGGGTTGTGCTTGACGGCCACGAGCAGGCCGTCGCCCACGGGCAACAGCGCCGAGACGAGCTGTTCGTCCTCCACCACCGCCCGGCCGAGTCCACGGATCGCGACGGTGTCGGGGTCGCGCTGAGCGGGGTCGGCGACCCGGTCGTGCCACAGGGCGTTGTCGAAGGCCACCACGCCTCCCGGGCGGAGCAGCCGGAGCGCCTGGTGAAGGTAGTCGGCGTACTCGGCCTTGTCGCCGTCGCAGAACACCATGTCGTACGCCCCGTCGGTGAGCCGGGGGAGCACCTCCAGCGCTGCACCGGTGATCAGCCGGGTCCGGTTGTGTGCGACGCCCACCTCGGCGAAGGCCTCGCGGGCCAGCCGCTGGTGCTCGGACTCGATGTCGACGCTGGTGAGCACACCGTCCGGGCGCATGCCCGCGAGCAGGTAGAGACCCGACACCCCGGCTCCGGTGCCGATCTCGACGACCGTACGGGCGTCGATCGCGGCCGCCAGCACCCGTAACGCGGCGCCGGCGCCCGGGCCGACGGGGACGGCGCCCACCTCCCGACCTCGCCGCCGGGCCCGGACGATTGTCTGGTCCTCCTCGGCGAAGCTCTCGGCGTAGGCCCACGACTCCGAAGTGATCGCGGCGATGATGACGGCCTCCTCGAACCTGGAACGCTGCTGGGGCCCACATGTGGCGACTTGCGCACGTCTAACGCACCCGGAAGGCGTGGACAACCCGCCACAGGTCGAACGGCTGCCTTGCAGCGTAGTGCTCGGCGGCGGCGGGACGGGGGAACCCACGCGAGGGTGCGGCGCGTTGCCGGGTCGTGACGTGCGGGAACACCCGCCTCGGCGCCGGGGTTGGTCACGAAAGGGGAACATGGGTCACGATGGCAGCAGTGCTCGTGCCCGTCCGTCCCCGCGAGGGAGGTTCCCAGGTGGCCGACGCAGAGGTGCCCGGCGCCGGTGCAGGCGACGCCGGCGTGCCCGGGCCGCGCCCCGTGCCCGCGCCTGAAGGCTGGACACCGCCGTCCTGGGACGAGGTGGTCCGCGAGCACTCCGGTCGCGTGTACCGGTTGGCGTACCGCCTGACCGGCAACAGCCACGACGCCGAGGACCTCACCCAGGACGTCTTCGTCCGCGTGTTCCGGTCCCTCTCCTCCTACACTCCGGGCACGTTCGAGGGCTGGCTGCATCGCATCACGACGAACCTGTTCCTCGACGGCGTGCGCCGCAAGCAGCGCATCCGTTTCGACGCGCTGCCCGACGACGCCGCCGACCGGCTCTCCGGCCGCGAGCCCCCGCCCGACCGGGTGTTCGACGACCGCATGCTCGACGCCGACATCCAGGCTGCCCTCGACGCGCTGGCACCCGACTTCCGTGCGGCCGTGGTGCTCTGCGACATCGAGGGCCTGTCGTACGAGGAGATCGCGGCAACGCTGGACATCAAGCTCGGTACGGTGCGCAGCCGCATCCATCGCGGCCGCGCCCAACTGCGTGCGGCGCTCGAACACCGCGCACCACGGCCAGAGGCCGATTCGCCCGCCCCCGCTCCCGAGGCCAGGGAGGAGGCGCCGTGAAGCATCTCGGCGAGCGCGTTACCGCCCTGGTCGACGACCAGCTCGGCCACGACGACCGCGACCGCGCCCTGGCCCACGTCATGAACTGCGAGCTGTGCCGGTCGGAGGTCGAGCGGGAGCGCGAGACCAAAGCGGCCCTCCGTCGGCTGGCCGACATCGAACCGCCGGCGTCGCTGGTCGCGGCCCTGCTCGCTCTCGCGGAGCCGGGAGGTCCCCTCCCTCCGGAGCGGCGGCCCTTTCCCGGCACAGCGACGCCCCCCGTCGGATGGCGCGCCCGTGACGGCCGCCCGGGCGGGGGCCGGCCGGACACCGTCGCAGGCACGCGACGGCCCGAGGGAGCGGCACGACTGAATCGCAGCCGGGGCCGCATCCGCTTCGCCGCCGCCGGCGCTCTCTCGGCCGGCGCCCTCACCCTCATGCTGGCGACGCTGGGCGGCCCGGCCGCGTCCGGTTCGGCGCCGGCGGCCGTCGTACCCCCGATGGAGCGCTTCACCGTCGAACATGCACGCTCATCCGGATCGCTGCCGTTCGCCGATCCGGCGGCAGTTCTGGTCCCCGTGAGCTCTATCCCCGTTCCGGGTCCGTGATCGGAGCCACTGTGGCGAGCCGCCGGGGTCCGGGGTCGCTCTCGGCGTTGGCCGTGCCGGCACTTGCCGTTCCCGTCCTGGTCGGGACGATCGCCATCGCCCCCCAAGCGGTGGCGGCGGACGGGGACGACGACCTCGCTGCGGTCGGTCTCCTCCAGCGCGCCATGGAGGCACCGGAGACGGTGTCCTATAGCGGCACGCAGTTCGTCGCCGCATGGTCGGCGCTCGACAGGGAGGCCTCGACCAGTGCGGTCGTCGACGTCGTGCACCGCGCCGGTGGCTCGACGGAGGTCCGGGTGCACGGATCCCGGCCGATGTCGGCCCTCGACGAGCACAGTGGCGCGGCCTGGCTCGCCGACGGCGGTGGTCCGGTCGGCCTGCTGGTCCGCGCCTACGACGTGGTTCTCGTCGGCGTCGGGACCGTTGCGGGCCGGGCGGCACACGTGGTCGAGGCACGC
The DNA here is from genome assembly GCA_050743145.1 of Jiangellaceae bacterium. GTDB lineage: Bacteria > Actinomycetota > Actinomycetes > Jiangellales > Jiangellaceae > DASRTE01. The sequence continues at coordinate 6,401 of JBOGDU010000006.1, forward strand.
CGCCCCGACGGCTCCGCGGCAGCCCGGCTGTGGCTCGACTCCGAGTTCGCCCTGCCGCTCCGGCGCGAGATCTACGACGAGGACGGGATCACCCGCGCGGCGAGCGCGTTCGTCGAGCTCCAGGTCGACCCCGCCGCAGAACCCGTGACGACGCGAGGGGGGTCGGAGGGTGCCACGACGACCTCGCTACGGCGTGCCGACCTCGTCCGGATGCGAGACGACGGGTGGAGCTGTCCTGACCAACTCGACGGAGGGCTGGCCCTCTACGAGGCCCGGTGGGTCGGCGACGCGGTGCAGCTCAGCTACTCCGACGGTGTCGTCACCGTCTCCGTCTTCGAACAGGAGGGCCGGCTCGACCCGCGGAGGTTGCACGGCTACGCCGCACGTGAGGTCGACGGTGGGGTCGTCTACAGCAGCCCGGGCCCGCCGGCGACGTTCACCTGGTCGGCCGGCGACTGGGTGGTCACGGTCGTGGCCGATGCTCCCGCCGAGACCCTCGACGCCGTGCTGGCCGCTCTGCCGCCGGAGGAGCCGGACGACCGGGGGCTGCTCGCCCGCATCGGCAAGGGTGCGGTGCGCATCGCATCCTGGCTCAACCCGTTCGACTAGGCGACCTACGGGGGAGGATCGGGTTGATGAGCGAGCCGGACAGATCGTCCGGGGCCGGCTGGTCGCGACCGGCCCCGGTCCACGACAGACCGACCGACGGCGACCCGTGGTCGGCAACCGAGCTGGGCTTCGCCGCGGCGGGACCTCGAATCGTCGCACCGCGCGCTGCTGATGACGACGACCCGTGGGCCCGGGTGGGTCAGGTTCGTGAGCCCGCGGATCGCCCCTCGCGGCGGGGTGCGTATGCGCTGCGCGAATCCCGCCGGAGCGGGACCCGGCCGGGTGTGCTGGTCGGGGCCGCCGCAGGGCTGGCCGCTGTGGCCGGCGCCCTCGGCGGAGCGACGGGCGTGATCGTCGTCGACCGGCTGGACGACATGTCGCGGGGGACGGTCACGGTCGTGGGTGCCGATCCCGCCGTGCTCGCCGAGCGTCCCCCCGACTCCGTCGCCGGTGTCGCCGCCGCCGTGCTGTCCAGCGTCGTGTCGGTGACGGTGGGTCAAGGGTCCGGCTCCGGTTTCGTCATCTCCGACGACGGCTACCTCGTCACCAACAACCACGTCATCGCCGGGGCGGATGGATCGGACGGGATCGAGGTGGGGTTCGTCGACGGGACGACGGTGCCGGCGGAGATCGTCGGCCGCAGCCCGAGCTACGACCTCGCCGTCCTCAAGGTGGATCGAGACGATCTCGAGCCGGCCCGACTCGGCGACTCGTCGGGCGTGGTGGTCGGCGACCCGGTCATCGCGATCGGCAGCCCGCTCGGCCTCGAGAGCACGGTGACCAGCGGGATCGTGTCCGCCCTGGACCGTCCCGTCACCGCAGGCGGGCAGGGTGAGACGTCGTTCATCAACGCGCTGCAGACCGACGCGGCGATCAATCCAGGCAATTCAGGCGGACCACTCGTCGACGCCGCCGGCCGCGTGATCGGGGTCAACTCGGCGATCGCCACGCTCGGCATCGGCCCCAACCCAGGCAACATCGGCCTCGGCTTCGCCATCCCGATCAACCAGGCGGCCCGCACGGCCGAGCAGATCATCGCCACCGGAGAGGCGGTGTACCCGGTCATGGGGGTGCGCCTGGACGAGGCGTTCGGCGGACCCGGGGCGCGGATCGACCGTGACGAGGACGACTCGCCCGCGGTCACGCCGAACGGACCTGCGGCCGGCGTGAACCTCGAGCCCGGCGACGTCATCGTCGAGGTCGAGGGCCGCTCGATCAAAACACCCGAGGAGCTCATCGTCGTGCTGCGGGCGCAGCAACCCGGTGACACGGTCACCATCGTTGTGGAGCGCGGCAGCGAGGTCCTCGAGGTCACGCTCACCCTCGGCTCCGCCGTGGGCTGAATCCGCCGTACTCTGGGCGCAGGTCCAGTCCTTCGTCGGCCCGAGGAGCCAGCGTGTTCGACATCGGCGCACCCGAGGTGCTCGTGGTGCTGATCGTCGCGCTGCTCGTATTCGGGCCGGACCGCCTGCCGGAGATGGCACGTCAGGCCGGTTCCTGGATCCGCGACCTGCGGCGCATGGTCGCCAAGGCCCGCCACGACCTGTCCGACGGGCTCGGCGTCGACGCGGCCGACTTGCGCAAGCTTCAGAACCTGGACCCGAAGTCCTACGTCCGCCGCAACGTCCTCGACGGTGTCGACCTCGACCTGGACCTCGGTCTCGACGACGACGACGCCGAGCGGCCACGCCGGGGCAACGGCACCGCGAAGACCCCTCGCAGCGGAACGGCAACCTCCGGCAGCGGTGCGGCAACCTCCGGCAGCGGGACGACAGCAGGCGGCGCAGAGGCGACCCCCGGCGCGTCGGCTCCGATGGCGGCCCCGGCGCCGTACGACCCCGACGCAACGTAGCCCCGTCAGTTGATCACGTTCACCACCCTGGTGGACGGTTCACCAGGCTCCGGAACCTAGTGAACCGTCCATAAGCCTGGTGAAGCTGGAGACGAGCGCAGGCCCCGACGAGGAGG
>JBOGDU010000007.1:0-3007 GCA_050743145.1 Jiangellaceae bacterium
GGGACACCGCTCCGCGGTTGCGGGAGCCGTTCAGCTCTGCCGAGCACGGTGATCTGCTGTACGGCGACGACGGTCTCCCGCGGTGATCGTCGACACGTCGGCGCTCATCGCGATCCTCCGCGACGAGGCCGATGCGGTGACCTACGCGGTCGCGATCGCCGAGGCGGAGCGACGTCGCATCTCGGCCGCGAACTTCCTCGAGGCCGCCTTGGTCATCGACGGCAGCCGCGACCCGGTCGCAAGTCGCCGATTCGACGACCTGGTGGCCGAGGCGGACCTTGTCATCGAACCCGTCACCGAGGCGCAGGCCACCATAGCCAGAGGTGCACACAGGGACTTCGGAAAGGGCAGCGGACACCCGGCCGGCCTGAACTTCGGCGACTGCTTTGCCTACGCCCTGGCAAAGGCCACGCGCGAGCCTCTGCTGTTCAAGGGTGACGACTTCGGGCACACCGACGTGGTGTCTGCGCTCGGATAACGGCCCGCCCCAAGCTGCGCCACATCTACAGCCGGTGATCATGTCGACTTTGCGGCCTGCCGTGGCAGCAAGGTCGACATGATCACCGGGCGCACTAGCCTCACGCAGCAGGCGCCTGAGTCACTGCCGACAGGCGTCCGAGTAGACATACAAGAGCTCTTGCACGTGAGTTCTTGTATGTCTACGATGACGACATGGCCGACGCTTCCTCGCGCATCCGCTTGCGCGACCCGGGCGCGATGCGCGCCCTCGCCCACCCCACCCGGCTCCGGCTGCTCGGCGAACTGAGAACGCGTGGCCCGCAAAACGTCGGGATGCTCAGCGAGATCGTCGACGAGGCCCCGGGCTCGGTCAGCTATCACCTGACGACCTTGGCGAAGCACGGTTTCGTGGTGGAGGCGCCGGAGCTGGCGCCGAATGGTCGTGAGCGGTGGTGGCGCGCTGCCCACTCGCGGACGGTCTGGGATCGGGCCGAGACCCTCGACGACCCCGAGCGGCGACTTGCCGCCGACATGATGCAGCGCACGATCCTGGCCCGCTGGGTGCAGAAGCTGGAGCACTACCTGGACGTCGAGCCCGGTCTGGGCCGGGAGTGGATCGCCGCAGCCGCCGGTAGCGACGCGATCATGCACCTCACGGCCGAGGAACTGGCCGAGCTGCGCGAGGAACTCGACGGTGTCGCGGCGCGGTGGACGGCGCGCAGCGACCCGGACCGGCCCGACGCGGCCCAGGTGACGATGCTCTACTTCGGATTCCGGAGCGACGTGTGAAGGGTCGTCGGGTTCCGCTGACCGGGCTGCTGGCGGCGCACGCCGTGTCGCTGACCGGCAACATGATCACGTTCATCGCCCTGCCGTTGTACGTGCTCGACACGACCGGCAGCGCCTCGCTGACCGGGGTGGCGGCATTCTTCGCGGTGCTTCCCGTCGTCGTCGGCGGAGCGCTCGGCGGTGTGCTCGTCGACCGGGCGGGCTACCGGCGCACGAGCATCGTCACCGACCTGATCGGCGGCGCGACAATCCTCGCCGTCCCGGTGCTGGCGGCGACGGTCGGACTGCCGTTCTGGGCATTGATGCTGCTGATCTTTGCCACCGGCCTGTTCGACACGCCCGGCCGGGCAGCCAGGTCGTCACTGCTGCCGGAGATCGCAGACCGCGCGCGGGTGCCGCTGGAGCGGGCGGTCGGGACGTTCGAGGCACTCGAGCGCGGCGCGCGGCTGGTCGGTGGCCCGGTGGCCGGGCTGCTGGTCGCCGCACTGGGGCCGGTGAACACACTCGTGGTGAACGCGGCGACGTTCGCGGTGTCCGCGGTGCTGGTGGCCTGGCTGGTGCCGAGATCCGTCGACGCGGTGCGGACCACCGGAGACGGCCCGCAGCCGGTGGCAACCGGCGGCTCCTACTGGCGCGAGCTCGCGGAGGGGCTCGGCTTCCTGTGGCGTCAGCCGCTGCTGCGGGCGATCACGGTGCTGCTGGTCGTGACCAACTTCTTCGACGCGGCGTGGACGACGGTGATCCTGCCGGTCTTCGCCGACCGGCACCTCGGCGGGTCCGTGGCGTTGGGTCTGCTGGTGGCGGCGATGGGCGGCGGCGCATTGGTGGGGTCGCTGATGTTCGGCGTCGTCGGGCACCGGTTGCCGCGGCGGGCGCTGTTCGTGGTGTCGTTCCTGCTCTGCGGCGGTCCACGGATGCTGGTCTTCGCCGCCGAGCCGCCGTTGTGGGCGTGCCTGCTGACGGTGGCGGTGGCAGGCCTGGCGGCCGGGTCGATCAATCCGATCATCGGCACGGTGCAACTGGAACGCACGCCGCCGGGTATGCGTGCCCGGGTCTTCGGCTGCATGGGGGCCGGCGCCTGGGCTGCGATGCCCATCGGTGCGCTGGGGGCCGGCGTGGCCGTCGAGCGTCTCGGGCTGACCCCGACCCTGTTTGCGCTCGGGTCGGCGTACCTCCTGATCGTCCTCTCGCCGCTGCTCGGCGGGCCATGGCGGCACATGCAACGCCCCGAACGGTCGGAGCTATCCACCCTCGAGCCCGCCCACGCGGCCAGGACCGCCTAGCACGGCCCGTCTGGGACGCCGGACTGCCACACCCTCCATCATGTGGCGGGAAAGACACGCCTCCTCGGCCCGCGACAGGTGTGAAAGCCGCCACAAGATGGAGCAGCGTCGCGGGTCGGCCTGTGGATATCCAGGTTGGGGCTGGTAACGGCGGCGAGGCACCGGTATAACTCAGCGGCATCCAGTCAGGTCATGTGCCGTTGCCGTCGGTCACCCACCGGGTCACGGTGCCATCAGCCAGGTCAACGAAGTATCCGTCGACGGGGTCCGCCGCATGACCGTTCTCGAGATCATCGATGCCGAGGTCCGCGACGTCGTCCGCCGGGAGGGCCTCGATCCGGTCGCCGACCCGGCGGCCGTCCGGCGCATCGTCGACGACGTCGTCGCGACCTACGACGAACGCAGCCTCAGCCGACCGCTCCCGCCCCTCGGCGATGCACGGGCCGTCACGCGCACCGTGCTCGACTCGGTGGCGG
>JBOGDU010000008.1:0-10499 GCA_050743145.1 Jiangellaceae bacterium
CGGTGGCCTGCGCCTTGCCGCGGAACTCGATGGCGTCGAACATGCGCGACAGCACCCGGGCGGTGTCCGCGGCGGACTCCTTGTGCCCGATCTGGGACGAGCCCGGGTCCAGGTAGGTGACGTGTCCGCCCTGGTCATATGCCGCGACCTCGAAGGCGCATCGGGTGCGGGTCGAGGTCTTCTCGAAGATGAGCGCGACGTCCTTGCCCCGCATCCGTGGGACCTCGGTACCGGCGTACTTGGACCGCTTCAGGTCTCGCGACAGGTCCAGGAGGAACTGGAGCTCGGACCGGGTGAAGTCGAGCTCCTTGAGGAAGTCGCGATTGTGCAGGTTGACGCCCATGACGACTCACCGGCCTTTCCGTTGGTGTGGCGGGCGGCTGGTGGTCAGGTTACGGCGTCGCGTTCGATGGGGCAGGACATGCAGCGCGGACCGCCGCGGCCGCGGCCGAGTTCGCCGCCCGCGATGGTGACGACCTCGATGCCGTTCTTGCGTAGGAAGGTGTTGGTGGTGGTGTTGCGCTCGTAGCCGAAGATCACTCCAGGGGCGACGGCGAGGAAGTTGTTCCCGTCGTCCCACTGCTCGCGTTGCGCGCCGAGGATGTCGATCGGAGTGCGCAGTACGCGCAGCTGTTCCACCCCGAGGGCTTCGGCTATCACAGCGAACATGTCGGTGTTCTCCGTGACGCGGTAGTCGCCGCCGCCGCCCACTGGGGTGAGGGTGAACGAGCGCAGCGTGTCGGGCAGGTACGGGTAGACGCTGAACGCATCCCGGTCGATCATCGTCATGGCGGTGTCCAGGTGCATGAACGCCCGGGTCTTGGGCAGTTCCACCGCGATCACCTTCGTGACCGAACCGCGCGCAAAGTACTGCCGGGCGAGAAACTCCACCCCCTGAGGTGTCGTGCGCTCGCCCATACCGATCATCACCGTGCCGTTGCCGATCACCAGGATGTCCCCGCCCTCACAGTTGGCCGGGTCGTGGAACTCGCTGTCGTTGCCGTAGTAGAAGTGCAGCGGCGGGTCGATGTCGCGGAACATCGGGTGATAGTTGAAGACCAGCCGGGAGTTGATCGTCTCCCGCTTGCGGGCCGGTTTGGACATCGGGTTGATCGTGAGTCCGTCATACACCCAGGCGGTGTTGTCGCGCTGGAACAGGTGATTGGGAAGCGGAGTCAGCAGGAAGTCTTCCGGGTCGAGGTACTCGAGCAGCAGGCTGGACGGGTCGTCGAGAGTGAGGTCGCGCTTGAGCACGCCCCCGATCAGCGCCTCGGACAGCCGGTCGGCCGGGGCCTGCGCCACGAGTTCGTCCAACGGCTTGTCCAGCGCCGGCCCGAACCGGGTTGCCGTGGTCAGCTCGTCCTGGACGAACTCGCGCCCACCGGGCTGGTCGAGGGCCTGCGCGAGCAGATCCGCGAACAGGTACACCTTCACGCCCTTGTCGCGCAGTTTCTGGGCGAACGCATCGTGCTCCTCCCGGGCCCGCTGCGCCCACATGACGTCGTCGAAGAGCAGGTCGTCGACATTGCCGGGGGTCAGGCGAGTCAGCTCGAGTCCTGGGCGATGGATGATCACCTGTCGCAGCGGGCCGACTTCGGAGTCGACGTGGAAGGACATGCTCGGCCTTTCTCGGGAGGCTACGGTCGGAACTCGGGAACGGGCTGCGGTTCGGTCATGTGGGCGCGCTGAGCCAGATAGACCGGGATACCCAGCAAGAAGGCCACGCCGGCGAACACGAACGGCAGATACTCCCCCCACAAGGTGTCTTCTCCGGTGTTGCGCGAGTACACGATGAACAGTACCGAGAACACCAATGCCAGCACGGCGATGATCACGTCGCGGGCGAACCTGGGGGTGTGCACAGGCCGATTGTCCCGTACCCGCCACTTGATCTGGGCCAGCGCGGAGAATCCGTACGGGATCGCTGCCGTGATCCCGGACATGAACACCAACGTGTTGAACACCGTGTAGCCGGCCGATCCCGCGTAGGACAACACCATGGCGACGGAGGCGAGCACCGTGGAGGCGACGATGCCGAACACCGGGACGCCGCGACTCGACAACCGCCCGAACTGGTCGGGGAACAACCCGTCCTTCGCCGCCGCGAGCGGCATTTCCGCGCAGATCATCGTCCAACCGTTCAACGCCCCGAACCCGGAGATGACCACCAGCGCGGCCATCACGTAACCGGCCCAGGTGCCGCCGAATATGTCGTTCACGGCGGTCGAGAACGGTGCCGTCGACTCGCCCAGTTCTGCGCTCGGCACGATGCCGAACACGGCCGTCAGCGACAGCAGGTAGACCACCGCCGTCGCCAGCGTCCCGAAGATGGTGGCTCGCGGCACGTTCCGGTCCGGGTCTTTCACCTTCGCCGCGGCGACCGCGGCGGTCTCGACCCCCAGATACGAGAACAGGCACAGCGCCATCGCTCCCCCGATGGCCGGTACCGTGCCTTGCCCGCTGATGTTCCAGGGTTGGAAGTTGCCGGTGCTGATGAACAACAACCCCACCGTCGACATGAACACGAGCGGGATGAACTTCAGGACCGATGTCCACAACTGCACCGTGCCCATGTTCTTCACGCCGGACAGGTTGATCGCCGCCGGGATCCACAGACCGACCAGCGCGAGCAGGATCGAGATCAGCTTGACCTTGTCGTCGTTGACAAACTCCTCGACGTAGAGAACCCACCCGACCACGATGGCCGCGTTCCCCGCCCACGCGGTGATCCAGTACAGCCACGCGTTCGAGAAGCCCGCGAGGTTGCCGAATGCCGATCTCGCGTACGCATACGGGCCGCCATCTGCAGGAAGCCGCCGGGTCAGCGAGGCGAACATCACCGCCAAGGCCAACGCACCGACCGTGGTCAGCGCCATCGCGAACAAGCTGATCGGCCCGTACGCCGCCAGCGAGCCGGGAAGATTGAAGATCCCGACCCCGATGATGCTCCCGACGATCAGCGCCGTCGCCTGGTTCAAGCCCAGGCTCCCCCGCGGCTCGACATCGGCCGCGACGCGACCAGGTTCCTCGGGTGCGGTCTCCTGCTGCGACGGATCAGTCATGACAAACCCGAACCTCCGTTCGCACCGAACCGATCCGTCCGTGACCTCGGGACGACCTGCACGAGTTCGCCAAGCGCCAACGGACCGATCAGCACACGCTCGGGAGGGACACTCCCGGGGTCAGACTCCAGCGCCTCCGCCTACCCGTCTTCACCCATGGGAATATTCACCCGGGTGAATCATGGCAGCTCGATCTGGTCGGACCCAGCTTGTGCTGCTGTACTCACCCGAGCAGGTGGAACGATCTCGCTCGCGTGTCACTCCTGCGTTCGGTCGCCCACCGTGACCCGGAAGGCTGCGTCGCATGGCTGTCGATGACCGCAGTGGAGCGAGGCTCTCCGTGCGTCAGGCCGCTTTCATCGGGGTCGGCGCGATGGTCGGTGCTGGAATCTTCGCGCTCCTCGGTGCAGCAGGCGAGGTGGCCGGCGCAGCGGTGTGGCTGTCGTTCCTGTTGGCGGGTGCCGTCGCCGGCCTGCAGGGCTACTCCTTCGCGAAATTCGGCGCGCGGTATCCCTCGGCCGGGGGGTTGCTCGAATACGTCGTCAGAGCTTTTGGTAACGGACATGTCACCGGGATCATCGCCTGGCTGTTGCTGGCCGCGAACGCGATCATCACCGGCATGGTCGCAGTGTCGTTCGGCAGCTATGCCAGCGCAGCGTTTGCGGACGGGAGCACGGCGTGGACCAAGGCCTTTGCCGTGCTGGTGGTGCTCGTGATGACGGCACTGAACATCCTCGGTTCCCAAGCCGTGGCCAGGGCGCAGACGCTCGTCGTCATCGTCGTGGTCGGCATTCTCACCGTGTTCGCGATCGTGACCCTCGCGAACATCGACCTTGACCTGCTGGCGTTCTCCGGGTATCCGCCGCTGCGCGACATCGTGTCGAGCGTCGCGCTGACCTTCTTCGCCTTCCTCGGCTTCGGCATCATCACGTTCACGGCGAAGGATCTCGCCAACCCGTCACGTCAGCTCCCGCAGGCGGTCTACCTGGCCCTCGGCATCGCTACCGTGGTCTACGTCGCCGTCGCGCTGGGTGTCTTCGGCACGCTCCCGGTCGACGAAGTGATCGAATCCGGAGGAACGGCGTTGGCGGTCGCCGCCGAGCCGGTGCTCGGCCAGGCCGGCTACTGGTTGATGAGCGTCACCGCCCTGTTCGCCACTGCCGGTGCCACGAACGCCGGTCTGTACCCCGCGGCGGGACTCTGCGAGCACATGGCGACGACCGGCCAGTTCCCCCCGCTGCTCGGGCGCCGGTTCGCAGATCGAGCACCGGCCGGAATCCTGGTCACGGCCGCTGCGGCCATTGTGCTGGCCATCGGATTCGACCTCACGTCGATCGCCTCGATCGGCAGCGCGGTCGCGCTGGTCGTGTTCACGCTCGTGACCGCGGGCCATTTCCGCCTTCGCGCCGAGACGGGGGCGCACGGCTGGGTGCTGATTCTTGCCGTCGTTACGACGGTCGTCGTGCTGGTGACGTTCGCATTCACGACGCTGGTCGAGGAGCCGGGAACCGCGGTCGCGCTAACGGTGATCCTGCTCCTGAGCATCGCACTGGACCTCGGCTGGAAGCGGACTCAGGAGGTAGGTACGGGCTAGGCACGGGCCGGGCACGTTTGATCAGCGCGTAAGGTACCGGCGACGGCAAGCGACGAGGACGGCTGCAACGGGAGGCGTGGACGTGACTGATCTTGAGCAGATGGGTCCGATCGATTATCTGGTGGTGGAGTTCCCGGGCAGCCGGATGACCGGAGAGGGCCTGCCGCTGCTGATCGATCTGGTGGACCGGGGGATCATCCGGATCCTGGACTTCGTGTTCGTCAAGAAGGAGCTGGACGGCTCGATGCGCGGGGTGGCCATCGCCGACCTCGATCACGACGGCAGCCTCGACCTGGCCGTGTTCGAGGGGGCATCGTCCGGGCTGGTCGACCAGGACGACGTCGACGAGGCCGGCGGGGTGCTCGAACCGGGTAGCTCGGCGGGCATTCTGGTCTACGAGAACGTGTGGGCGGCGCCGTTGGCCACCGAGCTACGCCGTGGCGGTGCCCAATTGGTCGCCGGCGGCCGGATCCCGGTGCAGGCCGTACTGGCCGCGCTCGACGCCGCCGAGGCGAGAACCGAAGCTCAGCCCGCGCCGCAGCCCGAGACCTGAGCCGCCAACAACAGCAGGGAGGGGAACAACCAATGCCAGGACTTCTCCGCGGGGTCGCCCGCACCGCCGTGGTCGCCGGCACCGCCACCGCGGTGTCCAACCGGGTTTCACGGCGGCAGGCCGGCCGCTGGGCCGAACAGGAACAGGCACAGGACTACCAGCAGCAGGCCTACGAACAACAGCAGCCCGCCTATGCCACACCCGCCCCGGCGGCGCCGGCGACCGACATGGACACCAAGCTGGCCCAACTCAAGGAACTCGGTCAACTCAAGGACCAAGGCCTGCTGACCGAGGCGGAATTCGAAGCACAGAAGAGGGCCATCCTCAACACCTGAACCGACAACGCCAGAACCCTCAACTCGCCCGACGCCGGTGCAGGCCCTGGGCGGCGGCCACGCTTGTTGTCATCACGCTTTCGCCGTAGGAGTTCCACATCAGGTGCACTCCGCTGGACTCGACACTGCCGCATAGCTCCCGCTCGTGGGCAGACGGTAGGTCTGACGGTGGCCACCCTGCTGCTGTGCTCGTGCGGAGCAGATGGCTCCCCCGACCTGCCTTCGGTGACGGCACCACCCTCAGCAAGCGCGCTCCCGACTCCGACGGCGACGATCCCGAGCGCCACGCGATCACCGATACGGCCGGAGACCCCGACCGCCACGATCCCGAGCCCCACGCGATCACCGGTACTACCGGAGACTCCGACGGCGAGCCCGACGGCGACCGACTCGCCACGTCCCACCCCGACCGCGTCGCCGAGCCCGTCGCCGACGACCCCCTCGGCTGCCGATGGCTCGTCTGCTGCGACGACCGGCGTCCCAGCGTGGTTGTGGTGGCTACTCGCGGCCGGAGCAATCCTTGTCGCCGTGGGAGTTGCCCTCCTGGTGAGGGCGCGCCGGCACCGAGCATGGAATGCCGATCTCGCGGCCGCTGAGGACGAGGTGGCGTGGTTCGCACGGACGCTCGTTCCGGAGCTGCAACGGGCCGGCTCTGCCGACCAGATCGTAGGCGGTTGGGCCGTCGGGTCGGGCCGCGTCTCCGCCGTCGAGGACCGGCTGACGGCCCTCGAGGCCTCGGCCCTCGACGACGCTGGTCGATTTCGGGCGCAAACTCTGCGCGACGCCGTGCAGGTGTGTCGCGAGCGCGTACAGGAACTGGCCGGATCCGAGGCCACCGACACGCGACTCCGGAACCTGGACGAGGTGGCCGCCGAGCTCGAGGCGGCCCTGCGGGCAGCGAGCGCGATGGAGTGACCGAGCGCACCATGACCGTGCGGGTAGCGGCCTTCGCCGGCGTGGACTGCGTCGACGTCCACTAGAGCAGGGCAATTTTCCTGGCCCGTTCGACGGCCTGTGCTCGTGATGACACACCGAGTTTGCGAAAGATCGCCCGGCTGTGGCTCTTCACCGTGTTGAGCGAGAGGAACAGTTCGCCGCCGATCTCTCGTTGCGACAACGGGGACGGAAACAACTTCAAGACGGCCAACTCTCGGTCGGTCAGCGCCTCCCCGAAGGCGAGTTCTCGGGCCGGGCCACTGAGCTGCCGTTCGGCGACCTCGAGGCGACGAGGCAGGTCACCGGCATCGGGGAGGCCGGCGAGCACGGTTCGCGCCTCGGCCAGGAGGACGGCGGCACCATCGCGGTCGCCGACCGTATGCCGGACGGGCGCGAGAGCGAGCAAGACCTCGAGGGTCGGCCAGGGGCTCAGACCTGGTGCGGCACGGCGTAGCCGCAGAGCGCGCTCCATCGCCTCGTGTCCGGCCCGAACCTCGCCCCGCAGAACCGACACGTATCCGAGGGCGAGCCAGAGGCTCGAACTGCGCGTATCGGAGATGAGTCCGCGTTCATTGGCGATCATCTCGGCTCGACGTGCGTGACTCATCGCCGCGTCCGTATCGCCGAGGTTCGCCTCCGCGATGGCGAGCTCGGCGAGCGTGACGATGGTCAGGACTGCGTGTCGCGGGTCGGCGGCGCCCAGGACGTCCCGGAACAGCCCATCCGCGGTCGCGGGGTTTCCGGACAGCAACGCCACGTGACCCAGGCCCCAGAGAAGCCACGGTCGCCATTCGGACGTGGTCGCCTCCACCTCGAGTGCGCGAGCCAGGTTGGCTCGCCTGGCCTCCAGTCCCGAGTAGCCGAAGATACCCCGAACCATGGCGACGCCCGACTCCAGTGATGCGGTTCCGTCAGGAAGTGGGCCGTCGGCGGTCCCGAGTTCAGCGATGGCGAGCCACCGTTCCATTGCTTCCCGCTCCCCGAGGAGCGCGGTGACCCATCCCGCGGTCAGGGCGGCCGCGGGGTGGGCTGCGATGGCCTCGTCGCCCATATCGTCGAGCCATCCGCGGACGACACGCAGCCTGCCGTCGTTGAACAGCTCCAGCCAGTACCTGGCGACAAGCTCGGCAGCGCGCGCAACATCGCGGCCGGCCAGCGCATGGGCGACGGCTTCCTCGTGCCGGCCGCCCGCCCCGAACCAGTCGCTCGCCCTGCGGTTCAGCGCGAGCGCGAGTCCCGGCTCTCTACGGGAAAGCTCGGCACGCAGCATCTGGCCGAACAGTTGGTGATATCGGTACCACCGACGCTCGTCATCGAGAGGGACCACGAACAGGTTCGAGTGCTCCAGCCTTTCGAGCATCGCCTGCGATCCGGCACCGTCGATGACGGCGTCGCAGAGTTCTGCGCACATGCGTTCCAGTACCGAGGTACGGACGAGGAATTTCCGCGTAGCCCCGGGCTGCCGGCGGAGGACCTCTTCGGCGAGATAGTCGGCGATGTGCCGGTGCGTCCCGGCGAAGCGACGCACGAACCCGGAGGGATCTTCGTCCGACCGCAAGGACAGCGTGGCGAGGTAGATACCGGCCGGCCATCCCTCGGTCCGTTCCACCAGCATCGACAGGTCGCCCGGATCGAGAGTGATGTGCGCAGACGCCAGAAGTCTGCGTGCCTCGTCCTCGGTGAAGCGGAGCGCGTCGGCACGCACCTCGAACATTGCTCCGGCCGCCCGCAGACGCCCCAACGGAAGCGGCGGGTCGGCCCGCGAGGCGACCGCGACCTGCACGGTGGGAGGCAGTCCGGCCACGAGGCGGGCCATCAGACCGTGGACGTGCCGGCCGCGCAGGTGGTGGTAGTCGTCCAGCACGAGCATGACAGGAGGCAGCGCCGCCAGCTCATCGAGCATCCGCGGAAGCACGTCGTTGGACGCCCCGACTCCCGGCACCTCGAGTGCAGGCTCGATGGTGGCGCCGAAACCCGGGGCGACCTGCCGCACGGACGCGACGATGTGAGCCAGCAGGCGGGACGGATCCGCGTCCCGTTCGGTGAGGGAGAGCCAAGCGAACGAGCGCCGACCCCTTTCCGCCTCACGCCACTGGGCGAGCAGGGTGGACTTCCCGTAGCCGACCGGGGCGTCGACGAGCACCAACCGTTTGTCCGATGCGTCCTTGAGCGCACGCAGCAGCCGACGCCTCGAGATCCAGCCGCTGCCGCTCGGCGGCCGTGCGTTCATGACCTGCTGTTGCGCACGCATGTCGTCGCCCTCACAGCGTCCACCCGTGCCACCGGGTCGCATGCAAACCGAACGGACGTACTCATGAGGAGAGTAATTCACCACAACCCCGCCCGGCCTGACAGTGTGCGGGTTCTCGGCTGGTCCCAGGCGCGAAAGCCATGTCCGTCCCAACGGGCCGGGAGCCCTGCCTCACCCGGGTGAACGGTCGCACGGGTGAAGACGCCTCCACCCGAATGCTGGACGCTGACATCGACGTGCCAGCTCGTCAGAGCCCGGAAATGGGAGCGATCACGCGACGAATCGGGTGCTGACGAACCGGGCGCTCCTAGCGTCTGAGAACCGGCCGCGCTGTCACCCGGCACGGCACGATCTTGCGGAAGGAGGTGCTCATGGCACACGAGGATGAGCCCCCGACCGGCGGAGGGCACTACCGGATCGTCGTGGCAGGCGAGTTCGGCGATCTGCTCTCGGCGGCTTTCGACGACGTCATCGTGTCCACGGGCGGCGGAAAGACCGTGCTCATAGCGCCCGTGCGGGACGGCCAGGAGCTCTACGGCCTGATGGACCGCCTACGCGACCACGGCATCCGGCTCGAGACGGTAGCCCCGAGCGAGAAGCCGGCCGATTCCCAGGGCCCGTCTGCAGACCCAGGGGTGCCGCATGCCTGAGCCGTCGCCTGCCGCCGCCCGCGATGAGCCCTCGACGGCAGGCGAAGACCACCGTCCGGGGCAGACTCCCGCCGTGCCCGCGTGCGAACACCGGCCGGCGAGATCAGGGCCGGCCGGGTGTTCGCCGCGGATGACCTAGTGCACCGGACGCAGGAAGAGGTTGACCGCGCGGTTGGCGATCTTCTCGCCGTGGCGGGTGCCGGTCTCGACAGCATCGCGGAAGTGGAAGCCCACGTAGATGCGTGACACCGCGTTTTCGTCGGCCGCCTGGGAGAAGCGGGTGAAGTGGCGCAGGGTGGGACTCTCGTCAGCACACGCCTGTCCGGCTGGCAGGGTGTAACTGCAGTTGGAGAAGCTCATCCGGTCGGTGCCGAAGAAGCGGGTGAGGACCTGCGCAGCTGCTCCTCCC
Source organism: Jiangellaceae bacterium (assembly GCA_050743145.1). Lineage (GTDB taxonomy): Bacteria > Actinomycetota > Actinomycetes > Jiangellales > Jiangellaceae > DASRTE01. Next base: position 9,791 of record JBOGDU010000008.1, read on the forward strand.
TCGACCGCGTGTCCGGAGTCGTAGTCGGGGATGGGCGGGTTCTCCAACAGCGGCGTCCACGTCGGGTCGGCCGTCGTCGCCGGGTTGTCGTCGATGTCGGCGAGCCGGATGGCGGTGACCGGCCGCCAGAAGCGGTAGTGGTACTTGGTGTCCCAGGTGCCGATGTAGCCGTCGGCCAGCGCCAGGTTCAGCAGGCCGAACAGCCGAGCGTTCTGCCAACTGTCGAGTCCTTCGGCCGTCCCGACGGACCGGGCGATGCGGTTCCATGCCAGCGGTGAGCTCTCCACCCAGAACAACGCAATCTCGGTCTGCTCGTCGGTGCGGTCGCTGGGCGTGGTGACATCGTCGCCGCCCAGCCGCTGGATCTCGTTGACGTCGGCCGCGTACTTGTGGCTGGTCAACCGGTAGGGCGGGCCAGGCCGAAACTGCGAACTGTCCTCGAGCACGAACGGGGTCAGGTCGTCTCCCAAGTGCGGCGCGAAGGCAAACGGCGTTCCGGGCGTGTAGCGGTACTCGCCGGGAGCGCTGCCCTCCTGGTAGTCCGGATCAACCAGGGGCGTGTCGAAACCATCCGAGGCCCGCCGCGTGAGAACCGCGTCGGCGGCGGCCTGGCCCAGAGCGACACCCTGCGCCTTCGCCGGACCGTCCGGGACCGCGTCGAGCGCGGCCGCGTAGTCCGCCTCGACGCTGGCGATGCCGGCACCGACGC
>JBOGDU010000009.1:0-5103 GCA_050743145.1 Jiangellaceae bacterium
GGTCATGGAGGAGTACGCGAGGAAGCGGCACGAAGCGTCGGGCTACGAGCTCGTGTACACCCCGCACCTCACCAAGTCCGCCCTGTTCGAAACCTCGGGCCATCTGGAGTGGTACGCCGACGGGATGTACCCGCCGTTGCAGATGGACGCCGAGTACGACAGCGACGGCAAGCTCCGCAAAGCCGGGCAGGACTACTACCTCAAGCCGATGAACTGCCCGTTCCACAACCTGATCTACCGGGCCCGTGGACGGTCCTACCGCGAGCTGCCGCTACGGCTGTTCGAGTTCGGCACCGTATACCGGTACGAGAAGTCCGGCGTCGTTCACGGGCTCACGCGGGTCCGGGGGCTGACGATGGACGACGCGCACATCTACTGCACCAAGGAGCAGATGGGTGCCGAGCTCACCTCGCTGCTGACCTTCGTCCTCGACCTGCTGCGCGACTACGGCCTCGACGACTTCTACCTGGAGCTGTCGACCAAGGATCCTGACAAGTACGTCGGTACCGAGCAGGCCTGGGACGAGGCCACCGACGTGCTGCGGCAGGCCGCCGAGGAGTCGGGCCTCGAACTGGTGCCCGATCCCGGTGGTGCCGCGTTCTACGGCCCGAAGATCTCGGTGCAGGCCCGCGACGCGATCGGCCGGACCTGGCAGATGTCGACCATCCAGCTCGACTTCAACATGCCGGAGCGCTTCGAGCTCGAGTACACGGCGGCCGACGGCTCACGTCAGCGCCCCGTGATGATCCACCGCGCCCTGTTCGGGTCCGTCGAGCGGTTCTTCGGCATCCTGACCGAGCACTACGCCGGCGCGTTCCCGCCCTGGCTGGCGCCGGTCCAGGTCGTCGGCATCCCGATCACCGACGAGCACGTCGCGTACCTCGAGCACGTCGCTACGGCATTGCGAGAGCGGGGGATCCGGGTCGAGGTCGACTCGTCCGACGACCGCATGCAGAAGAAGATTCGCAACGCGCAGAAGCAGAAGGTTCCCTACATGCTCCTCGCCGGCGACGACGACGTGGCCAAGGGCGCCGTGTCGTTCCGCTACCGCGACGGCTCGCAGAACAACGGCGTCCCGGTGGCCGACGCCGTCGCCGAGGTGATCGACGCGGTCGAGCGTCGGATCCAGGTGTGATACCGGCCCACGTCGGTTTCGCCGAGGTGCGTAGCCTCCGGCATGTGGTGCCGGACGCTCATGTCGTAGACGCGCTGGCGGCCTTGTGACCGGGACGGGCGGTTCGTCGGATGTGGACAGGCTCCAGCGGCTGTGGACGCCGTACCGGATGGCCTACATCGAGGGCCGGCCGGGAACGGGGCGCGATGCCGAGGACGGGTGCCCGTTCTGCCGGATCCCCGCCCTCGACGACGAGACCGGCCTGATCCTGGCCCGCGGCGAGCTCGTCTACGCCGTGCTGAACCTGCACCCCTACAACCCCGGGCACCTCATGGTCGTCACCTACCGGCACGTGGCCGAGCTCGAGGGCCTCACTGACGACGAGTTGACAGAACTGGCGACCATGACCCGCGACGCGGTCCTCGCGGTGAAGGTGGCGTCACGGCCGCAAGGTTTCAACGTCGGGATCAATCTCGGCGGCGTCGCCGGCGGTTCCCTCGCGGATCATCTCCACCAGCACGTCGTGCCCCGGTGGAGCGGGGACGCCAACTTCATGACCGTGCTCGGGCACACCAAGGTCATGCCGCAGCTGCTCGCCGACACCCGGGCGCTCCTCGCCACCCACTGGCCCGCTGCACGTTGACTACTTCACCAGGATTCGGGACGGTTCACCAGGCTCCGGACCCTGGTGAACGGTCCACCAGGGTGGTGAACGTGATCAACGGACGAGGGCTCAGTTGCCCTTGGTCATCGCCTTGGCGGCCAGGTGTTGGGGCATCGGCTCGTAGCGGGCGAACGTGCGGGTGAACGTGCCGGTGCCATGGCTCATCGCGCGCAGGTCGATCGCGTAGCGCACGATCTCGGTCTGCGGCACCTCCGCGCGCACGAGCGTGCGGCCGGGACCGACCGGCTCGGTGCCGAGCACGCGACCGCGCCGGCTGGACAGGTCGCCCATCACGCCGCCGACGTAGTCGTCGGGGATGAGGACTCCGACCTCGTCGACCGGTTCCAGCAGATTCACGCCCGCGTCGGCCGCCGCCTCCCGCAGGGCCAGCCCGCCGGCGGTCTGGAAGGCCATGTCGGAGGAGTCGACGCTGTGCGCCTTGCCGTCGAACAGCGTGACCTTGATGTCGACGACGGGGTAGCCGGCCGGCGTCGTCCCGCGCTCCATCTGCGCCCGGACTCCCTTCTCGACCGACGGGATGAACTGCCGGGGCACTGACCCACCCACGACCTTGTCGACGAACTCGAAGCCCTCGCCCTCGGGCAGCGGCTCGACCTCCACGTCGCAGACGGCGTACTGGCCGTGCCCGCCCGACTGCTTGACGTGCCGGCCGTGGCCTCGGGCCGTGCCGGCGAGCGTCTCGCGCAGCGGCACCCGCAGGTCGACCTGGTCGACGGCGACGCCGTAGCGGGAGCGCAGCCGGTCCAGCAGCACGTCGGCATGGGCCTCGCCAATGGTCCACAACACCAGCTGGTGGGTCTCGGCGTTGTTCTCGATGCGGAGCGTCGGATCTTCGGCGGCGAGCCGTTGCAGGCCCTGCGAGAGCTTGTCCTCGTCGGCCTTGGCGTGGGCCACGATCGCGACCGGCAGCAGCGGCTCGGGCATCTCCCACGGCCGCATCACCAGCGGTTCGTCCTTACTCGACAACGTGTCGCCGGTCTCGGCCCGCGACAGCTTGGCGATCGCGCAGATGTCGCCGGCCGCGCACGACGACACCGGCCGCTGGGTCTTGCCCAGCGGGGAGGTGACAGCGCCGATCCGCTCGTCCTCGTCGTGGTCCTCATGGCCGCGGTCGGCGAGGAAATGGCCGGAGACGTGCACCGTCTGGTCGGGGCGGAGCGTGCCGGAGAACACCCGCACGAGGCTGATCCGTCCCACGTATGCGTCGGTGGTGGTCTTGACGATCTCGGCGAGTAGCGGGCCCGCCGGGTCGCAGGTCAGACCGTCCCGTGTCTTGCCGGCGACGGTGTAGACCTCGGGCATCGGGTGCTCGGTGGGTGCCGGGAAGGCGCTGGTGATGATCTCGAGCAACTCGGCCGTGCCGAGGCCCGTCGCGGCGCACACGGGGATCACCGGGTGGAACGAGCCCTTGGCCACCGCCTGCTCGAGGTCGTCGATCAGGACCTTCTGGTCGATCTCCTCGCCGTCGAGGTAACGGTCCATCAGGCTCTCGTCCTCGGACTCCTCGATCACGCCCTCGATCAGCTCGCCGCGCGCGCTCTCGACGCGGGCGGCGTCGTCGGTCGACGGGTCGGACTCGGTGCGTTGGCCTGCCGAGTAGTCGAACAGCTTGCCGCTGAGCATGCCGATCAGGCCGGTCGTGGCCCCGTCGGCGTCGGTGACCGGCAGGTAGAGGGGCAGCACCTTCTCGCCGAAGGCCTCGCGGCAGGCGGCGAGGCTTCCCGCGTAGTCGGAACGGGGGTGGTCGAGCTTGGTGAGGACGACGGCGCGCGGCATCCCGACGGCCGCACATTCCGCCCAGAGCATCCGGGTCGACCCGTCGATCGCCTCGGCGGTGGAGACGACGAACAGCGCACAGTCGGCCGCTCGCAGGCCCGCGCGCAGGTCGCCGACGAAATCGGCGTACCCCGGTGTGTCGAGCAGGTTGACCTTCACACCCTGGTGGTGGAAGGGCGCCAGCGACAGGCTGACCGACCGTTGCTGGCGCAGTTCGGCCTCGTCATGGTCGCTGACCGTCGTGCCGTCCTCGACCCGGCCGGCCCGATGGATCGTCCCCGTCGCGACGAGCAGCGCCTCGACCAGGGTGGTCTTGCCTGCACCGGTGTGGCCGACCAGGACGACGTTGCGCACGCTCTGCCCGTCGCTGGTCTGGTCGGCCCCGGGCACTGTGCCGTCGGCCGCCGCAGGGTTCTTGTCCGCCATCGCACTCGCCTCCACACTCCACATCCGGAGGCCCGGCGACGCCGGTCACGCTCCGGCCAACTCGGCGTGAACCTGGTATTGCCACCCTTGCGTGGCAGAGCGCACGACACAAGGGGGAGCCCGAACCCGGCAGGGCTAGCATGGCGCCGCCCGTAGACCCGACCGGAGCGAGTGCCGCCGCATGCTCAACCGCTTCGCCCGCGCGTTCTTCACGCGCCTGTTGACCCCGATAGCCACCGCGCTGCTCCGTCTGGGGATCAGGCCCGACACCGTGACGGTGGTGGGGACCGCCGGGGTGTGCGCAGGCGCCCTCGCGTTCTACCCGCGCGGTGAGTTCCTCGTCGGCACCCTGGTGATCACGGCGTTCGTCTTCTCCGACAACGTCGACGGGATCATGGCCCGGCTCTCCGATCGGCAGGGCCCGTGGGGCGCCTTCCTCGACTCGGTCCTGGACCGGTTCGGTGACGCGGCGATCTTCATCGGCCTCGCGCTGTGGTTCGCCGGCGACGGTGACGACCTTCGCATGGTGGCCTTGTGCCTCGCCTGCCTGGCGCTGGGTGCCGTGGTCTCCTACGCGAAGGCCCGGGCCGAGAGCCTCGGTTACAGCGCCGACGTGGGAATCGCCGAGCGGGCCGACCGATTGGTCGCCGTGCTGGTGACGACCGGCCTGGTGGGCTGGTTCGACCTGCCGATCGTTGTTCTCGAGGTCGTCCTGTGGCTGCTCGCCGCCGCGAGTGCGTGGACGGTCTTCCAGCGCGTGCGCACCGTGCGCCGCCAGTCGATCGCCGAGCCGGCATGAGCGCGAGCCTGACCGAGCGGATCGCGCTGCTCGGATACACCGGCGGCTGGTCGGCCGTCCGACATCTGCCCGACCGGGCCGCCTATGCGACGTTCCGCACGATCGCCGACCAGGTGTGGCGGCGCCGCGGTCCGAGCGTGCGCAGGCTCGAGGCCAACCTCGCGCGGGCCCTCGGTAGCACCGACGAGGATGCCGTCCGTGAGGCGTCCCGGGCCGGGATGCGCTCCTACCTGCGGTACTGGTGCGACGCCTTTCGCCAGCCCGACTGGGACACGGAGCGGATCGTGTCCCGGATCCGGGTCG
>JBOGDU010000010.1:0-8489 GCA_050743145.1 Jiangellaceae bacterium
GGCTTGTCCTGGCTGGCCGAGATCGGTGCCCACGGGGTGGTGGCAGGCCCCGACTCGACGCTGCAGAGCCAACCCGCTGCCGCCATCAGGGCGGCCTGCGCGAAGGACGGCGTCGAGCCCGCCGACCTCGACCTGGTCGAGATCAACGAGGCGTTCGCTGCCGTGGGCATCGCCAGCACCCGCGAGCTCGGGCTGGACGAAAGCCGGGTCAACGTCAACGGCGGCGCGATCGCGGTGGGCCACCCGATCGGCATGTCCGGCGCCCGGCTGGTCCTGCACCTCGCGCTCGAGTTGCGACGGCGCGGCGGTGGCACCGGCGCCGCATCGTTGTGCGGCGGCGGCGGTCAGGGCGACGCGCTGCTGATCCGCGTTCCACGCCGTTGAGGAGTCGGCCCGCGCCTGCCGACCTGGTCGACAGGGCCCGACGGGGTGATCCGCGCGCCGTGGCCCGGCTCATCTCACTCGTGGAGGACGCCTCTCCGGCGCTGCGTGAGGTCATGGCCGCGCTCGCACCGTATGCCGGCCGGGCCGTCGTGCTCGGCGTGACCGGCTCGCCCGGAGTCGGCAAGTCGACCGTGACCGCGGCCTTGGTCGCGGCGTTCCGAGCCGACCGTCGCCGGGTCGGTGTCCTCGCCGTCGATCCGTCCTCGCCCTTCTCGGGCGGAGCACTGCTGGGCGACCGGGTGCGGATGCAGGAGCACGCGACCGATTCCGGCGTCTACATCCGTTCGATGGCGACCCGCGGGCATCTCGGCGGGCTCGCCTGGGCAACGCCGCAGGCCCTGCGGGTGCTGGACGCCGCGGGGTGCGACGTGGTGATCGTCGAGACCGTGGGCGTCGGGCAGTCCGAGGTCGACGTCGCGGCCCTCGCCGACACCACCCTCGTTCTGCTGGCTCCGGGCATGGGCGACGGCATCCAGGCCGCCAAGGCGGGCATTCTCGAGGTCGGCGACGTCTTCGTCGTCAACAAAGCCGACCGGGACGGCGCTGACCAGGTCGTGCGCGACCTGCGGGGCGCGATCCGCCTGGCCGAGCGTGCGCCGGGCGACTGGCGCCCGCCGATCGTCAAGACCGTCGCCGTCCGCCGGGAGGGACTCGACGAGGTGGTCGCCGCGGTCGACAAGCACCGGGCATGGATGGAACGTGGAGGAGAGCTGGACCGCCGCCGACTGCGGCGCGCCCGGGACGAGATCGAGGCCATCGCCCTGACCGCGCTGCGCCGCCGGTTCGGCGACCTGCACGGCGACGCCCGACTCGACACGCTCGCCGAGAAGGTTCTCGCGGGGCAGTTCGACCCGTACGCTGCTGCTGACGAGATCATCGCCGCGCTGTGAGACGGGCGGCGTGCCGTGGCGACAGATCGTCCGCTTTCGGGTACAAACGACGATAGACGGCGTGTGAGCCCACGGCACGACAGGCCCCGGGAAAGGACATCGCGTGTTCAAGAAGGTGTTGACCATCCTGGCCATCGCCTTCGCCGCGTACTACCTGCTCACCGAGCCGAGTGGAGCGGCGAACGCGGTGAGCGGCGCGTTGTCCGCAGTGGCCGACGGCTTCGAGTCGATCATCACGTTCTTCACCGAACTGTTCTAGGTCGCCGCGCGCGATGCGTACGCCGAAGGAGATCGCCAGCGGGGTGAGCGACCGCACCGTGCGGTGGCTCGACCGGGTCGCCGAGGACGGCGTCGTCCGCCTCGTCTGGTGGCGGGTCAAATCCTGGTTCGGCCACAAGATGGTGGCGCGCAAGCTGATCCCGGGCGAGCGCGTCATCGCCGAGGTCAAGCACGCCGTCATCACCTACGTCCTGCCGATCCTGCTGGCCGTGCTGGCGTTGTTCCTCGCGGTGCGCTGGCTGCCGTTCGTCTCGGCCGACAGTGCCTGGTTCGGCTTCGCGGTCGTTCTCGGCCTGCTGGGTTATGCGTTCTACCGGTTCCTGTGGATCAGCCGGGACCGCTTCGTCATCACCGACTCGAGAGTGTTCCGAGTCTGGGGCGTGTTCTCCCTGCAAGAGGCCGAGATGGAGATCGTCAGGGTCCTCGACATCACTGTCGTGCGTCCCTGGTACCTACGGCCGTTCGCGACCGGCCATGTGATCCTCGAGAACGCGGCACAGGAGCAGGGCCTACGAGAGATCCACTTCGTTCCCGACCCGCAGAAGATTGCCCTGGCGATTCACCGGCGGCGCCGCCAGATGATGGGCCTCGGCGGCGACGCGGAGTCGGGGACGCCCGCCCAGTCGGCGCCACGCAGCCGGCGCCGTCCCGATCACCCCCGCAGCCCGGGTCCCGTCACCGCCCGACGCCGGTGAGGCCTGCCCGTGTCCGACCCGCTCGACCTCGACTTCGACCCGATCCGCCGCGCCGCCCAGATCTGGCGTGATCGGTTCGGGCCGGCTGAGGCGATGGCTGCGGCCACGTCGGTCATGCGGGTACAGCAACTTCTGCTTGCCGAGTTCGACCGGATCTGCAAGCCGTACGACCTCACGTTCGCGCGGTACGAGGCGCTGGTCCTGCTGACCTTCAGCCGGACCGGGGCGCTGCCGATGGCCAAGATCGGCGAGCGGCTGATGGTGCATCCGACGAGCGTCACCAACACGGTGCAGCGCCTCGAGGCCGCAGGCTTCGTCACGCGTGAGCCCAACCCGCGCGACGGGCGCGGAACGCTCGCCAGGGTCAGCCGGCAGGGGCGCGAGGTCGTCGACAAGGTCACCGGCGAGTTGATGGCGACCGAGTTCGGACTGCGTGCACTCGACGACGCCGAGCGCGACCGCCTCTTCGATCTGCTGCGCGAGATCCGTGTCGCGGCAGGAGACTTCCGCGAGTAGCTCAGCGGCGCGACCAGGACTCCGGCCGCTCCAACAGCGCCCTGACGTGTGTCGGCAACCGCTGGGCAAGGATGTCGGCGACCGTCGTCGTCTCGAGCACGTCGCGCAGGCTGGCGCGTACGGCCACCCATACGTCGGTGAGCGGCGCCGCCGGCCCCGGGTAGGCCGTGTCCTCCGGCGGCATCCCGCGGACGGCGGCCAGCGGTCCCTCGGCGGCTCGGATGACGTCGGCGAGGCGGATCTCCGCGGGGTCCCTGATCAGGCGGTATCCACCGGATGCGCCGCGCTGTGCGTCGAGCAGACCGGCCCGGCGCAGGTCGCCGAGGATCGTCTCGAGGAACTTGCCGGGGATGTCCTGCGACTGCGCGATCTGGTGACGCGTCGCGGAACCGGGCAGGCGGGACGCCAACTCGATGACGGCGCGGACGGCGTAGTCGGTGCGGGCGGTGACATGCACGCTCGCATCCAACCACCGCGGCCGCGGAACTTGTCTGTTCGTCCGAGACGAGGGACGCTTACTAGGACGTCCTAGTACTGGGACGCGCGAACCGACGGAGGGCGCCGAACGTGAATGCGGAGCAGATCGAGGCCGGGCGGCGCCGTTGGCAGGCGCGCGTCGACGCCGCCCATCGGGCGGGCCAGGTCAGGGACGCCGACTTCACCACTCTGTCCGGGCTCGAGGTCGACCCCGTCTACGGCCCGCCGGAGGGGGCCGACGACCCCCGCTTCGAACGGATCGGCTGGCCGGGGGAGTACCCGTTCACGCGCGGCCTCTACGCGACCGGTTACCGCGGCCGGGCCTGGACGATCCGTCAGTTCGCCGGCTTCGGCAACGCACAACAGACCAACGAGCGTTACAAGATGATCCTGCGTTCGGGCGGCGGTGGCCTGTCGGTGGCGTTCGACATGCCGACGCTGATGGGGCGCGACTCCGACGACGACCGCTCTCTCGGCGAGGTGGGGCACTGCGGGGTCGCGATCGATTCCGCCATCGACATGCAGGTGCTGTTCTCCGACATCGCGCTGGGCGACGTCACGACGTCGATGACGATCAGCGGACCGGCGGTGCCGATTTTCTGCATGTACCTCGTCGCGGCAGAACGCCAGGGCGTCGACCCCGGCGTGCTCAACGGCACGCTCCAGACCGACATCTTCAAGGAGTACATCGCCCAGAAGGAGTGGCTGTTCGCCCCTGAGCCGCACCTGCGCCTGATCGCCGACCTGATGGAGTACTGCGCGCAGAACATTCCCGCCTACAAGCCGCTGTCGGTGTCGGGCTACCACATCCGCGAGGCCGGATCGACTGCGGCGCAGGAACTGGCGTTCACCCTCGCGGACGGGTTCGGCTACGTCGAGCTCGGCCTGTCTCGCGGCCTCGACGTCGACGCGTTCGCGCCCGGCCTGTCCTTCTTCTTCGACGCGCACGTCGACTTCTTCGAGGAGATCGCGAAGTTCCGGGCAGCGCGGCGGATCTGGGCGCGCTGGCTGCGCGACACCTACGGTGCCAAGACGGAGAAGGGGTGCTGGCTGCGCTTCCACACCCAGACCGCAGGGGTGTCGCTCACCGGGCACCAGCCGTACAACAACGTGGTCCGGACGGCGGTCGAGGCGCTGGCGGCGGTCCTCGGCGGCACCAACTCGCTGCACACGAATGCGCTGGACGAGGTGCTGGCGCTACCGACCGAGCAGGCCGCCGAGATCGCATTGCGCACTCAGCAGGTGCTGATGGAGGAGACGGGGGTCGCCAACGTCGCCGATCCACTCGGCGGCTCGTGGTACGTGGAAGAGCTCACCGACCGGATCGAGGCCGAGGCCGAGGCGATCTTCGCCAGGATCCGCACCATGGGCGAGACCGAGACCCGCTGGACCCAGGAGTACGGCCCGATGACCGCCGGCATTCTGCGCGGCATCGAGGACGGCTGGTTCATGGCCGAGATCGCCGAGTCGGCGTTCTGGTACCAGCAGCAGGTCGAAAAGGGCGAGAAGCGCGTCGTCGGGGTCAACGTCCACCGCGACACCGTCACCGGTGACCTGGACATCCTGCGGGTGTCGCACGAGGTCGAGCACGAGCAGCGCCGCACGCTGGGTGAACGCAAGGCGGCCCGCGACGACGCCGCCGTCCGTGCGGCGCTCGCGCAGATGGTCGATGCCGCCCGCGGTAGCGACAACATCATCTCGGCGATGCTCGACGCCGTCCGGGCCGAGGCGACCCTCGGCGAGATCTGCGACGCCCTGCGCGCCGAGTGGGGGACCTACATGGAACCGGCCAGGTTCTGAGCGCCGCACCCTCGTGGCGGCGCCGGCGCCCGACGGGGGAGGATGGGCTCATGAGTGCGGAGAGCTTCATGCGTCCCGGTGCCGTGGACCTGTCGGGGCTGGCCGCGAGGGCGCAGGCGCCGGCGGGTGCGTCGAACGGAGCGGTGGCCACCGGGGTCGTCGTCGAAGTGAGCGAGGCCACGTTCCAGGCGGAGGTCCTCAACCGGTCCATGTCGGTGCCGGTGGTCATCGACTTCTGGGCCGACTGGTGCCAGCCGTGCAAGCAGCTGTCGCCGATCCTGGAGAAACTCGCCGAGGAGCACGACGGCAGGTTCCTGCTCGCCAAGATCGACGTCGACGCCAACCAGCAGCTCGGCGCCGCCTTCCAGGTGCAGTCGATCCCGTCGGTGTTCGCCGTGCTCAAGGGTCAGCCGGTGCCGCTGTTCCAGGGCGCGATGCCCGAGCCGCAGGTCCGCGAGGTGCTCGAGCAGTTGTTCCAGGTAGCGGCCGCGAACGGCGTGACCGGTCGCCTCGAGGTCCGGCCCGACGACGGTACTGAAGCGGAACCGGCCGAGCCGCCCCACGACCCCCGCTACGACGCGGCCTACGAGGCGATCGAGAAGGGCGACTTCGACGCCGCCGCGGCCGCGTACCGGGCCCTGCTTGCCGAAGCGCCGGCCGACCCCGATGCCAAGGCCGGGCTCGCTCAGGTCGAGCTGTTCCGCCGGAGCAAGGGCAGCGCCCTCGACGCCGTCGTGGCCACGGCAGCCCTGCGGCCCTCCGACGTCGACGCCCAGCTGGCCGCGGCGGACGCCGAGGTCGTCGCCGGCCGGGTCGACGCCGCCTTCGCCCGCCTCGTCGACACGGTCCGCCGGGTGGCCGGCGACGACCGTGAGCGGGTACGGGCCCGGTTGGTGGAGCTGTTCGAGATCGTCGGCCTGTCCGATCCCAGGGTCGTCAAGGCTCGATCGGCCCTGGCCAGCGCCCTGTTCTGAATATGCTCGTCGACCAGGTCGTGACCTACCTGGCCATGACCTCACCCGATCAGCTGCGTCCCGGTCGCTTGCCGCCGGTCGCCCTGGACCTTCGTCGTCAGACGCGACCGGCGCGTGCGGTCCGGGCCGTCCACGACCGGATCGCCCGGCCGCATCATTGGAGCAGCCTGTCGTGGTCGGAGGCCCAGTGGGAGCAATACCTAAACTATCGCCACCTACACCATTGGATCGCCTGGGTGGGCGACCACGAGGCCGGGCTGATCTCGTTGCGGTTCTTACCCCGTGGTGAGGTCGAGATCGACACGTTCGGGCTCGTTCCGGAGTACGTCGGGCAAGGCTTCGGTGGCAACCTACTCGCGCTGGCAGTCAGGTTGGCGTGGGATTTCGAGACGAGCGGCGCTGGGCCGGTACGCCGCGTGTGGTTGCACACGTCGTCCCTCGACCACCCGCACGCGCTGCCGAACTACCGAAGTCGGGGCTTCCGCCAGTTCCGGATCACCAGCCGCACACGAGATATCCCGCCATCACTGACACCGTGCGGCAGCCCCGACAATTAGGGTGCTAGCGTGGACGAGACCGAGGTCAGCCAGTTCGGTGCGGTGTTCCAGGAGTTTCTGGAGCGGGTCGTCCATACGGCGCGGTCGGGACCCGATGGCACCGAATCGCTCATCGCTCGGGTCGAGTCGTTCCTCGAGTCCGATCCCCTCGCATTGCCGGTCGTGACGGAGCACTTCCGCGCGTTCGAGCATGCGACCGTCCAGGTCGCGCTCGACCACCTGCTAGTGCGCCCGGGTGTTCGGCATGAGCTCGTGGGTGTCGCGGGCGGGGGTCGCGAGCACCACGCGCTCACAGAGCTGCTGGAGGCGAGTCGCCGACACGGGACGTTCTGGGTCGGTGCGGTCGACTACGCGGCTGTTCCGGTGAGCGTCGACGACGAGCGCACCTGCGTCCGGTTCGGGCTCTACCTGGTCGACGACGGCCGACAGCGGCTGGCTCTGCTGCTGCGCGGCGGGAATCCCAGCCACGGTCAGGTGCCAAGCATCGAGGTGCTCGCGCGCACGGCCGAGGACGGCCGAGCATGGTTGGCCGGCCTGCGCGACGAGCGCGCGGCACGCAATGCGTTACGCGGTCAGGTGCTCTCCTTCGAGCCCAGCGAGTTCGAACCAGGTGTCGGCCCGATTCGCTTCCACCGCCGTCCGGAGCTGGATCGGGCCGACGTCGTCCTGCCCGACGGCGTCGTGGAGCGCATCGAACGGCAGGTCGTCGGCGTGGCCCGACACCGCGAGCGGCTGCTTGCCGAAGGTCGTCACCTCAAGCGGGGCGTGCTGTTCTACGGCCCGCCAGGAACCGGAAAGACCCATACGGTGCGCTATCTCACCGGCGCGCTACGGGACTTCACCGTCATCCTGCTCGCCGGACCCGCGATTCGCTTCGTCGCCGAAGCATGCGCCATGGCGCGGACGCTGCAGCCTTCACTCGTCGTCTTGGAGGACTGCGACCTCGTCGCCGAGGACCGGTCCTACACGCCGTTCGGCAACCCGCTGCTGTTCACAGTTCTCGATGAGATGGACGGGTTGAGCAGCGACGTCGATGTCTGCTTCCTGCTGACGACCAACCGTGCCGACCTGATCGAGACTGCGCTGGCACAGCGCCCGGGCCGCGTGGACCTCGCGGTCGAGATCCCGTTGCCGGACGCCGATGGCCGGCGCAGGCTGTTGGACCTCTACGGCCGCGGGATCGAACTGACGGCCGCCGACATCGAGCAGGTCGTCGAGCTGACGGCCGGCGTGCCGGCGTCGTTCATCAAGGAGATGACCCGGCGGGCGACGCTGATCGCGGCCGAACGGGGTGCCGCTCTGACGGAAGCCGAAGACGTCCACGCCGCAGCAGACGAACTCATGGCCGCGCAGGAAGTGCTCACCCGACGGCTGCTCGGAACAGAGCCTCGTGACGCCGGGCGGGGCGACGCCGAACCCGCCGGGGACGAAGGCGGAGTCGGGACGGTCGCGGGCCGAGGCTGGTTTGCTTATGCACCGCGGAGCCACGCGCGGCTGATGGCACGGACCGAATGAGCACCACCCCCGACATGCCAAGGACCCAGCCTCGCCGATAACCATCCGCGTGGCTCTGTCATGAACGCCACCATAGGCGTTGAACGTCCGGACCCTGTAGGTGTGGGAGAAGGGCGCGGAGCGCTGAAGAGTGTTGTTGTAGGCGCTTCACAATCACGTGATGAGACCCGAGGGACGCACCCTCGGGCACGGCTTGCGACGGACCAAGACCGTGAGCCACGTAGAGGTCCGCGAGCGAAGCACTCAGTTCCGTACCCTCGGGATCTACGGCAGATAGCCGCGTATCGAAGCCTGCCTCGTTCTTCCACGCCCAGAACCCGATGCTGATGTGAAGACCGGAGC
>JBOGDU010000011.1:0-5336 GCA_050743145.1 Jiangellaceae bacterium
CTACGGGCTCGACGTCGACCCCGGCGCGCGCATCGAGGATCTCCAGGTCGGGGTGCAGCAGCGGGTCGAGATCCTCAAGGCCCTGGCCAACGATGCGAAGTACCTGGTCTTCGACGAGCCGACCGCGGTCCTCACCCCGCAGGAGATCGACGAGCTGATCGCGGTGATGCGGTCGCTACGGGACGAGGGCAAGGCCATCGTCTTCATCACCCACAAGCTGCGCGAGGTCCGGGCTGTCGCCGACCGCATCACGGTCATCCGCCGCGGTGCCGTCGTCGACACCGTTCCGCCCGAGACCAGTGAGACGGAGTTGGCTTCGCTGATGGTAGGCCGGACCGTCGCGCTCACCGTCGACAAGGAGCTGTTCGCCCCTGGTGAGCCCGAGCTGGTCGTCAAGGACCTACGCGTGGTCGACGACCTGGGCCACGTCAAGGTCGACGGTGTGTCGTTCGACGTGCGTCACGGCGAGATCGTCGCGCTGGCCGGCGTGCAGGGCAACGGGCAGACCGAGTTGGTCGAGGCGCTGCTCGGCCTCCAGGACGACGTGACCGGCTCCGTGCTGCTGGGCGGCAACGAACTGGTCGGCGAGTCGGCCAAGGAGATCCTCGACCTCGGGGTCGGCTACGTGCCGGAGGACCGGTCTCACGACGGGCTCATCGGCTCGTTCACCGTGGCCGAGAACCTCGTTCTCGACCGGCACGACCGGCCTCCGTTCGCCCAGGGAATCTCGATGTCGCCGGCCCGGGTCCGTAGCAGTGCCGTCGGTCTGGTCGAGGAGTTCGACGTCCGTACCCAGGGCGTCGAGGCCCCCGCCTCCTCCCTGTCCGGCGGCAACCAGCAGAAGCTCGTCATGGCTCGGGAGCTCTCGAGGCCCCTGCAGCTGTTCGTCGCCTCCCAGCCGACCCGCGGCGTCGACGTCGGCTCGGTCGAGTTCCTGCACAACCGGATCGTGGCCGAGCGTGACCGCGGCACCCCCGTGCTCATCGTGTCGACCGAGCTCGACGAGGTGCTCGGTGTGGCCGACCGGATCGCGGTGATGTACCGCGGTCGCGTCGTCGGGATCGTCGGCCCCGAGACCTCCCGCGACGTGCTCGGCCTGATGATGGCCGGCGTACCCCTCGACGACGCCCGTCGGGCAGCTGCCGAGTCCGGTCCCACGGCCATCACGGCCCAGGACGAGGCACCCGACACTGCGCCGCTGCAACGTGCGTACAGCGACGAAGCAGACCCCATCCCGGGAGGTGGCGCATGACCGGCACCGCGACGGCCGAGGCGCCCCCTCCGCCCCCACCAGAAGAGCAGCAGTGGGTGCCGACCGGACGTGGCCGGCAGCTCCGCGACACCGTCGTTCTCACCCTGCTCTCGGTGCTGCTCGCTCTCATCGTCAGTGCCGTCCTGATCATCATTGCTGATCCGGACGTCCAGGACGCCGCGGTGTACTTCTTCTCCGCACCCGGTGACACGCTGTCCGCCTCCTGGGACGCCGTCTCCAGCGCGTACGTGGCCCTGTTCCAGGGTGCGGTCGTCGATCCGACGGCCGCCTCGCTCACGTCGGCGTTTCGACCGTTCACGGAGTCGCTCGTCTTCGCTGTCCCGCTGATAGCGGCCGGCCTCTCGGTGGGCCTGGCCTTCCGGGCCGGCCTGTTCAACATCGGCGCCGAGGGCCAGATCATCCTGGGTGCGATCGGAGCGGCCTGGATCGGCTTTGCGCTCGATCTGCCACCGGTCGTGCACGTGATCGCGGCTCTGCTGGGCGGAATCGTGGGCGGCGCCATCTGGGGTGGCATCCCGGGCTTCCTCAAGGCACGCACCGGTGCCCACGAGGTCATCACCACGATCATGCTCAACTACATCGCGCGGTTCCTTCTGCTCTACCTGCTGTCGACGACCGCGTTCCAGCGGTCGGGCCGAAACGACCCGATCAGTCCTCAGGTCGACACGGATGCGCAACTGCCGCTGCTGCTCGGTGACTGGTCCCGGCTGCATGCCGGGCTGCTCGTCGTGCTCGCGACGGCCGTAGGCGTGTGGTGGCTGCTCACCCGTAGCACGGTGGGCTTCAAGTTCCGTGCCGTCGGTGCCAACCCCTGGGCAGCGCGAACGGCCGGCATCCGCACCGGCATGACCATCTTCCTCGCCATGGCGGTCGCGGGCGGCCTGGCCGGTCTCGCGGGTGCCTTCCAGATCGTCAGCACGGAGCGCTCACTGACCCCGGGCATCTCCGCAGGCATCGGATTCGACGCGATCACGGTGGCCCTCCTCGGGCGCGGCAATCCGCTGGGCATCGTGCTCGCCGGCTGGCTGTTCGGCGCGCTGCGCGCCGGCGGTGTCACCATGCAGGCCCGGACGGGGACGCCGATCGACATCGTGCTCGTCGTGCAGTCGCTCATCGTGCTGTTCATCGCGGCGCCACCACTGGTGCGTGCGGTCTTCCGGATCAGGACGCCCGGTGCCGGCGGCACGCTCCAGGTGTCGAAGGGGTGGAACGCATGAGCATCACGACGGCGCCCCAGGATCCCTCGGCGGCCCCCGAGGCGCGCGTCGTCGCCGAACGTCCGCCCAGCTGGCGGGTGCCGATCACGCTGGCTGTGTTCGGGGTCGTCGCGCTCGTCGCGTTCGGCTTCGGCTCCGACACGGGCCAGACGACCACCTTCGGAATCACGCTGGGCTCGGAGGCGTTCGAGATCGCCCCGCTCGAACTGCCCACCCGTGCCAGCGCGATCGTGCTGTCGGCCGCATGCCTCGCACTCGCCGGCTTTGCTGCCGTCCGAGTCGCCCGCCAGCAGCGGATTCCGCTGTGGGTGACCATCGGCTTCGCGGCGTTGTGGCTGTTGGCCTTCATGGTCTGGGCCATCGCCGGCAACACCGTCTCCCTGACCGGGCTGTTACGCGGAACCGTGCTGCTGGCCGTTCCCCTCGTATTCGGCGCGCTGTCCGGCGTGCTGTGCGAGCGGGCAGGCGTCATCAACATCGCCATCGAAGGGCAACTGCTCGCCGGCGCGTTCCTCTCCGCCGTCGTCGCCAGCCTCACCGACAGCCTCTGGGTCGGGTTGGTCGCGGCACCCGTCGCCGGGCTCCTGGTCGGTCTGATGCTCGCCCTGTTCGCGATCCGCTACGTCGTCGACCAGATCATCGTCGGTGTCGTGCTCAACGTCCTGGTCATCGGATTGACCGGCTTCCTCTACAGCCGGGTGCTCGCGGCAGAGCAGGACGTGTGGAACCAACCCGGTACGTTCAGCCGGATCAAGATCCCGATCCTCGGCGACATCCCGGTGCTCGGTCCGGTGCTGTTCGACCAGTCGATCATCGTCTACCTCATGTACGTCGCGGTCGTCGTGGTGCAGGTCGCGCTCTTCCGCACCCGGTGGGGCTTGCGGGTTCGTGCCGTCGGCGAACACCCGACGGCAGCTGACACGGTCGGCATCCAGGTCAACCGCACCAGGGTCAAGAACGTCTTGATGGGCGGCGCCATGGCAGGCCTCGGTGGCGCCTTCTTCACCCTCGGCTCGGTCGGCGCGTTCGGCCGCGAGATGACGGCCGGGCAGGGGTTCATTGCGCTGGCAGCGATGATCTTCGGGCGCTGGTCGCCGATCGGAGCGCTGTTCGCCGCGCTGTTGTTCGGGTTCGCCAACAACCTGCAGAGCGTGCTCGGCATCATCGGCACCCCGATCCCGAGCCAGTTCATGCTGATGGCGCCGTACCTGGCGACGATCTTCGCGGTCGCCGGCCTGGTCGGCCGGGTGCGGGCGCCCGCGGCCGACGGCCAGCCCTACATCAAGGGCTGACCTGTCGTGGGTGACCCCGGCCCGGCCGTGGATTGGGAAGCGCTGCGCGCTCGCGCCCATGAGGTGATGCAGCGTGCGTACGCGCCGTACTCGGGGTTCCCGGTCGGCGCGGCCGCACTGGTCGACGACGGCAGGGTCGTGGTCGGCTGCAACGTGGAGAACGCCGCTTATGGCGTGACTCTGTGCGCTGAGTGCGGTCTCGTGTCGTCCCTGCACGCCGGCGGCGGGGGTCGCCTGGTCGCGGTCACCTGCGTGGGCGGACACGGGCAGCGGCTGATGCCGTGCGGGCGGTGCCGGCAACTGCTCTGGGAGCACGGCGGCCCCGACCTGCTGGTGGACACGCCGGAGGGCATCCTGCCCATGCGAGACGTCCTCCCGCAGGCATTCAGCGCGGAAGACCTTCGGGGGTGACCGCGGCCAGCGACCGGGCACCACTCCCACGGGCGGTGAGCTACGTCGCACTGGCCATGATGGTCGTCGGCGTGATCGCCGTCGCGGCCGGCACGATCGGCGTCTCCGACCCTTCGACGGGTCGGGCGCTGGCCAGCATGGGAGTGATGGCCACCGGTGCCGTACTCCTCCTCGTCGGGTGGCGGCTGCGCAAGGGTGACCGCTGGGCGTACGTGGCGGCCGTGGTCGTTCTGACGCTGATCCTCGCCGGCTGGGTGGTTCGCGGGATCGTCACACGCGAGTCGTGGTTCGCGGGCCAGCTTCTCGGGCCGGCGGTCGGCCTCTGGGCGCTACTCCGACCGGAGTCCCGCAGGCATTTCGTCGGGTGAGGGGCCACGTGAGGCGTGCGGGGGCTTTCCGTTGCGCGCGGCGAGTGGAACACTGCTGCGGAACTGGGCGTGGCGGGACGTCCGCGACGTGCAGTCAGACAGATTGCGTCCTTGGACGGTGGTGGATGTCGGTCACCAGCAGCCGCTTCAGCGGGCAGCGCGCACCGTGCGGGCTCCTCAGGGACGGAGAGCACCTCGAGTACCAGGACGACCAGGGCCTGGTGACCGACGAAATGCTGTTCGCATGCGGGTGCAAGACGACCCGTGCGGAGTACCACGACGGCAGCGTCGAGCACGCCGTCGTCCGGCATGACGGCCGGAAAGTGAAGCACGAGGACATCGCCGACCACTGGACCTGACAGGACACATGACCACGTCACACGACATCATCATTGTGGGCGGCGGTGGGGCAGGGCTGCGCGCTGCGATCGCTGCCGCCGAGACGAACCTCGGGCTGGACGTCGCCGTCATCTCGAAGGTCTATCCGATGCGTAGCCACACCGTGTCCGCCGAGGGCGGCGCGGCGGGAGTCGTCGGCGAGGACGACAGTCTCGACGAGCACGCGTACGACACGATCTCGGGCGGAGACTGGTTGTGCGACCAGGACGCCGTCGAGCTGTTCGTCAAGGAGGCACCGCGCGAGCTCATCCGTCTCGAGCACTGGGGCTGTCCGTGGAGCCGCACGCCCGACGGGCACATCGCCGTGCGGCCATTCGGCGGAATGAGGAAGCTACGGACCTGGTTCGCCGCGGACAAGACCGGTTTCCACCTGCTC
>JBOGDU010000012.1:0-3463 GCA_050743145.1 Jiangellaceae bacterium
ACGGTGGGCAGCCTCGCGCACGCCGACCCGTCCGGCGAGATGACGGCGGTGCTCGCCCTGCTCGGCGGAACCGTGACGCTGGCCAGGCGTGGGAGCGAGCGGACCGTCGGAGCCGCGGACTTCTTCCAGGGTCCGCTCGAGTCCGCTGTGGCGCCAGGGGAGGTGGCCGTCGCGGCGTTCTTCCCGGTACCGGACGGCCGCACCGGGTCGGCCTGGGTGGAGGTGTCGCGCCGGCACGGCGACTATGCCGTATGCGGTGTCGGCGCACTGGTGAGCGTCGACGACGACCGTCGGATCTCGGCCGCCCGGGTCGGCCTGATCTCGGTGGGCCCGACACCGGTGGTGGTCGACGTCACCGAGGCACTGGCCGGACAACCCCACGATGCCGCCGACGTCTCGGCCGCCGGCCGGCTGGTCGGTGCCGCCGTCGAACCCGAGCCCGACATCCACGCCACCGCGGAGTACCGGCGGCACCTGGCCCGCGCCCTCACGGAGCGGGCGCTGCGCGACGCGGTGCACGCGGCCGCCGGCGGCCCGGAGCGGGGCGACGCATGACCGACCTCTACGACGTCGCACTCACCGTCAACGGCGTTCCGCGCACCGCGCGGGTGCCCGCGCGGCGCCTGCTCTCCGATTTCCTCCGTCACGACCTCGGGCTCACCGGGACCCACGTCGGCTGCGAGCACGGCGTGTGCGGTGCGTGCACCGTGCTGCTCGACGGCCGGCCGGTCCGCTCCTGCCTGCTGTTCGCTCTGAGCATCGAGGGGGCGTCGGTCACGACCGTCGAAGGCTGCGGCGGCCCCGACGGCTCGCTCGGCCCGGTACAGCAGGCGTTCTGGGACTGCCACGGCCTGCAGTGCGGCTTCTGCACGCCCGGATTCGTCACGACGATCACCGCCTACCTCGAGGAGAACCCGGAGCCGACCGAGGAGGAGGCACGTGAGGCGATCGCGGGGAACCTGTGCCGCTGCACGGGCTACCAGAACATCGTCGCCTCCGTGGTGCGGGCCGCCGAACTCCGCCGCAGGGTACGGGCATGAGCACGCGCACGATGGGGGAGCCCGTCGCCCGCCGGGAGGACCCGCGGCTGTTGTCCGGTCAGGGTCGATTCCTCGACGATCTCGGCCCCGGTGCGCTGGCCGTTGCGTTCGTCCGTAGCCCGCACGCCCACGCCCGCGTCGTCGACATCGACGTGACCGGTGCTCTCGACGTCGACGGGCTGGTGGCGATCTACACCTACGACGACCTCACCGGTCCGCTGGCCGAGCCGCTGCCGCTGTTGATCCCGCACCCGACCCTGACGCACGGCCGGACGGCCTACCCGCTGGCCAGGGACGAGGTGAACCACGTCGGCGAGGCTGTGGTCATGGTCGTGGCCATGGACCGGTACCTGGCCGAGGACGCCTGCGACCGCATCCGGGTCGAGTACGGCGTGCTGCCGCCCGTCGTCGGCATCGAGGCGGCCCGCGACGCAGCCCGGCTGGTCCACGACGACGTTCCCGGCAACGTCGCCGCCAGGATGGTCCAGGAGGAGGGCGACGCCGCGGCGGCGATCGCAACTGCGCCGCACGTGCTCGAGCTCGAGTTCGCCGTGGAGCGCAGCGCGTCCACGCCGCTGGAGGGCCGGGGGGTCTACGCGCGCTGGGATGCCGCCGACGCGAGCCTGCGCGTCTACTCGTCGACCCAGGCGTCCACCAGCGTCCGGGCGGCTCTCGCCGCCAAGCTCGGCCTGCCGCCGAACCGGGTCGAGGTCGTCGCCCCCGATGTCGGCGGGGGCTTCGGCGTCAAGATCGTCCATCCGTGGCCGGAGGAGGTCCTGGTCTCCTGGGCCGCGATCATCCTGGACCGCGAGGTCAAGTGGGTCGAGGACCGCCGCGAGCATTTCGTCGCCAGCGCTCACGAGCGGAGCCAGGTCCACCACGTCCGGGTCGGGTTCGACGACGAGGGTCGCCTGCATGGGCTGGAGGTCATGTTCTGGCACGACAACGGCGCTTACACGCCGTACGGGATCGTCGTGCCGATCGTGACGGCGACCCAGCTGATCGGACCGTACAAGCCGGGCGGCTACCGGGTCGAGTTCCAGAGTCTCTACACGAACACGGTGCAGGTCACGCCGTATCGCGGAGCCGGCCGGCCGCAGGGCTGCTTCGTCATGGAGCGGATCATGGACGCGATCGCGGCGGAGCTCGGGCTGGACCGCGCCGAGGTGCGGGAACGCAACTTCATCCGCCCCGACGAGATGCCCTACGACCACGGCCTGACCTTCCAGGACGGCCGTCCGCTGATCTACGACTCCGGCGACTACCCGGCCACCCTGCAGAAGCTGAAGAAGCTGGTCGGCTGGGACGAGTTCGAGAGCTACCGCGAGCAGGCCCGGACCGAAGGCCGGCAGGTCGGCATCGGCATCGCGTGTTACGTCGAGGGCACCGGCGTCGGGCCCTACGAAGGCGGGTGGGTCAAGGTCGAGACGGACGGGAGCGTCGTCGTCGCAACCGGGCTCACCACCCAGGGCCAGGGACACCAGACGGCGTTCGCGCAGGTCGCCGCCGACGTTCTCGGCGTGCCGCTCGACCGCGTGACCGTGGTCACGGGGGACACCCGGAGGTTCGGGTACGCCGTGGGGACCTTCGCGTCCCGCGCGCTGGTGATGAGCGGCAACGCGATCGCCGCGGCGGCACGCACGGTCCGTGAGAAGGCGCTGCGGATCGCCGGCGAGACGCTGGAGGCCGACGCGCGCGACCTCGAGATCGTCGACGGGGTGGTCCGCGTGCGCGGCGTGCCGACGTCCTCCATCCCGCTCTCGACGGTGGCGGTGCTGTCGAACCCGCTGCGGTACGCGTTCGACGCCGAGTCGGCACGCGCCACGCAGTTCGCGACGGCGGCCGACCCGGACAAGCCGCCGGTCGCCGAGGGGGACGCGCCGGGTCTCGAGGCGACCGGCTTCTACTCTCCGCCGCGGGCGACCTTCGCCAACGGCATGCACGCGGCGGTGGTGGAGACCGACCCGGAGACCGCCGAGATCAGAATCCTCCGCTACTGCGTGGTCCACGACTGCGGGACGCTGGTCAATCCGCGCATCGTCGAGGGCCAGGTGCACGGCGGGGTCGCGCAGGGCGTGGGCGGGGCACTGTACGAACGGATGGTCTACGACTCCGACGGACAGTTGCTCAACGCGTCGTTCATGGACTTCCTGATGCCGTACGTCACCGAGGTGCCGGAGTCGATCGAGATCGACCATCTCGAGACGCCGTCGCCGCTGAACCCGCTCGGCATCAAGGGTCTCGGCGAGGCCGGCATCATCCCGTCGTCGGCGGTGTTCGCCGCCGCGATCGAGGACGCCGAGGGCATCCCGATCCGGTCGATGCCGATCTCGCCGTCGGAGCTGTTCGAGCTGCGCCGCCGGCACGGCAAGGACGGCGACTGAGGATGTTCACGGCGGACGTGCTGGCGTACATCATGGAGA
>JBOGDU010000013.1:0-12770 GCA_050743145.1 Jiangellaceae bacterium
GGGTGGCCGTGGCGCTCGGACTGCGGTATCTCGACACCGGCGCGATGTACCGGGCCCTCACCTGGTGGCTGCTCGACCAGGGCGTCGACCTCACCGACGAGGCACGGGTCGCCGAGCTGGCCCGCGACCTGCCGCTGAGCATGGGCACCGACCCCCGGCAGCCCACCGTCCGGGTCGGCGATACCGACGTCGCCGCGGCGATCCGCGAGACCCGGATATCGGCAGCCGTCAGCACGGTGGCGATCAACCTGGGCGTGCGCGCCGAACTGGTCGCCCGTCAGCGCGCGGTGGCGGAGGCCGGCGGTGTGGTGATCGAGGGCCGCGACATCACGACCGTGGTGGCTCCCGACGCTCCGGTCCGGGTGCTCCTGATCGCCAGCGAGTCGGCGCGTCTGAGGCGGCGGGCCCAGGACGTGCACGGTGCCGTCGACGCCGAGACGGTCGCTGCGATCCGCGACCAGGTACTGCGCCGCGACGCCGACGACGCGACGGTCGCCAGCTTCCGTGAGGCCTCCGACGGTGTCGACGTCATCGACTCGTCGGAGCTGAGCCCGGACCAGACCGTGGCAGCCGTGCTCGACTTGGTGGAGAAGCGGGTCGGGGTGACTCCGGAATGACGACCTCGGCGCCCACCAGGCGCGGCGCGGCGGCCGGATGGTGGACGGCCTACGTGGTCATGCGGGCGGGCTGGTCGGTCCACGTCCATGACGCACACCTGGTGCCTGCCAGCGGCCCGGTCATCCTTGCGGCGAATCATGCCGGGTTTCTGGACGCCCCCCTGCTCATGGGCACGTCGCCGCGGCCGATCCACTGCCTGACCAAGAAGGAGATGTTCCGCGGTCCGCTGGGGTGGTTCCTCCGCTCGATCGGTCAGATCCCCATCGACCGCTCGGGCCCCGACCGGACCGCGCTGCTCCGTTCAGCGGCCGTCCTCGACGCCGGCCGGGTGCTCGTCGTCTATCCGGAGGGCCGTCGCGGCCCTGGCGACTTCACCGACGTCCGCCCGGGTCTGGCCTGGTTCGCGTTGCGTTCGGGTGCCCCCGTCGTCCCGGTGATCTCGCTCGGCACCGGCGTGCGGGGCACGACGGCCACCGCAGTGCCGTTGCCGCGCGCGCGCCTCGACGTTGTGTTCGGGCCCACGGTGGTGCTGCAAGGCGGACCCGTTCGCTCTCGGGTCGCGCTGGCGCAGGCCAGCGATCACCTCCGCGCGGCGCTGACCGCCCACCACGCCGACGTCGTCCGCAGGTTCGGCCGGTCCGCCACCGACCAGCGCGCCCCCGTCGGCAAGGAGAAGGCGTGAACGGCCTGCCGTTCGAGCCGTCGGAAGGGGCACATGCAGATCTGCTCGCCGACGAGGAGGCGTTCGTCGACGAGCAGGACGCCGGGCCGATTCCGGTCGTCGCGGTCGTCGGCCGCCCCAACGTCGGCAAGTCCACGCTGGTCAACCGGATCCTGGGTCGCCGGGAGGCCGTCGTCGAGGACGTCCCGGGCGTCACCCGCGACCGGGTCGCGTACGACGCGAGCTGGTCGGGACGCAGGTTCACCCTCGTCGACACCGGAGGGTGGGACCCCGAGGCGGAAGGCATGGCGGCGAGGATCACGGCGCAGGCCGAGGTCGCGGCGACGGCTGCCGACGTGGTGGTCTTCGTCGTCGACTCCACCGTCGGCGCGACGGATGCGGACGAGAACGTCGTGCGCGTCCTCCGCCGCGCGGGGAAGCCTGTCGTGCTGGCCGCGAACAAGGTCGACGGCGCCACGGGCGAGTCTGATGCTGCAGCGCTGTGGACCCTCGGCCTCGGCGAACCCCACCCGGTCTCGGCATTGCACGGCCGGGGGAGCGGCGACCTGCTCGACGCAGTCCTCGAAGCACTCCCCGACGCTCCGGCCGAGACGTTCGACGTCACCGGAGAGGGCCCTCGCCGGGTCGCCCTGGTGGGGAAGCCGAACGTCGGCAAGTCCAGCCTGCTCAACCGACTGGCGGGCGAGGACCGGGTCGTCGTCGACCCTGTGGCCGGGACAACGGTCGATCCGGTCGACGAGATGGTCACCCTCGGTGGGCGGACCTGGCGGTTCGTCGACACCGCAGGGATCCGCCGGCGGGTCAGGGAGGCGTCGGGGGCCGAGTACTTCGCGTCGCTGCGGACGGCCGCCGCGCTCGACCGTGCCGAGGTCGCGGTGGTCCTCATCGACGCCAGCGAGCCGCTGTCGGAGCAGGATCTGCGCATCGTCTCGCTGGTGGTCGACGCGGGCAGAGCCCTGGTGCTCGCCTACAACAAATGGGACCTCGTCGACGAGGACCGGCGGCTCATGCTCGACCGTGAGATCGACCGTCAGCTGGTCAGGGTCACGTGGGCGCCGCGGGTCAACGTCTCCGCCCGGACCGGCCGCCATGCCGAGCGACTCGTGCCGGCGATCGACACGGCGCTTGCGGGCTGGGAGACGCGGGTTCCCACTGCTCGGCTGAACGCCTTCCTCGGACAGCTCGTCGCGGCGCACCCGCACCCGGTGCGGGCTGGCAAGCAGCCACGCATCCTGTTCGCGACCCAGGCCGGGACGCGCCCGCCCCGCTTCGTGCTGTTCACGACCGGATTCCTGGAGGCCTCCTTTCGGCGCTTCCTCGAGCGTCGGCTGCGCGAGGAGTTCGGGTTCGCCGGCACACCGGTCGAGATCTCGATGCGCGTCCGGGAGAAGCGTGGCCGCAGATGAGGCCGTGCGTCCTGTTCGTCGGCCAGGATCGCGCCTAGCATGCGGGAGGCACCGCAGCCGACAGCGTCGTAGCACAGCAGGGGAGGCCGCCCTCAGTGGTGGGCGGCGACCGGTGCGAGCGACGGCTACGAGCAGTGGGCCGTGGACCTGTCGCCCTACGCCGGCACCGACGTCGAGGTGTCGATCAGCTACGCGAGCGACGACATCATCCAAGCTAGCGCACCCTCGACGGCTGGACGGTGCCGTGCGCGCCCGCCGGCAACGAAGCCAACCCCAACGACTGGATCGTCGGAACGGCCGAGGACGCGCCGCCGACGTTGGGCGAGATCGCCGAGGGATCGCTCGCACGCCAGGGCGAGATCATCGACTTCCTGTCCGACATCGCCGGGCGCTATCCGTTCTCGGCGGCCGGCGGGATCGTCGACGATCTCGCGGAGTTGGGATTCGCACTGGAGAACCAGACGCGCCCGATCTACGCGATGAGCTTCCTCGGAGAGTCCGTGTCCGGCGACAGCGTGGTCGTGCACGAGTTGGCCCACCAGTGGTACGGCGACAGCCTCGCCGTGGAGCGATGGCAGCACATCTGGCTCAACGAGGGCTTCGCCACCTATACGGAGTGGCTCTGGAGCGAACGTGAGGGCCTCGGCACCGCGCAGGAGATCTTCGACTTCCTGGCCGGGATACCGGGGGACGACCCGTTCTGGGACGTGGTCATCGGCGACCCGGGACCCGACCTGCTGTTCGACATCGCGAACTACTTCCGCGGCGGGATGACACTGCATGCCCTCCGGCTCGAGGTCGGCGACGACGACTTCTTCCGCATCCTGCGCCGGTGGGCGACCACGCAGGCGGGCGGGAACGTCACGACCGACGAGTTCATCGCGCTCGCCGAAGACATCTCGCGGGAGCAGCTGGACGAGCTGTTCGAGGTCTGGCTGTTCACGCCCGAGAAGCCGGCGGTGCTCGAGGCCGCCGCGGCCGCCCGAGTCCAGGCCGGGTCCGCCGATCTCCGGCATGCACCCGTCGCCGTACGAGCTCTGGTCGAGCGCTTGGGCGCCGAGGGGATGTTCCGCGCCACGTCGTGAGAGGTCAGGAGGGTGAGCTCGCGGCGATCTCGGCCAGCAGGCTCTTCATCCGGGCGATCTCGATGCCCTGGTCGGAGTCGATGTGCTGGGCCAACCCGAACACCTCTGATTCCTGGCCGCCCTCATCGCTGGACAGCAGTTCGGCCACCATCACCTGGGCGCCCTCGTGATGGCGGATCATGTACTGGAGGAACAGCTCGTCGAACGCCCGGCCGCTCGCGGCCTCCAACCGGGCCAGGTCGTCCTCCGTGAGCATGCCGGGCATCAGCTGGCCGTCCCCGTGATCGTGCCCGGCGGACGCGTCGGGGACCTCCTCGCCGCGTTCCTCCAGCCACCGCTCCATCAGCGCGATCTCGTCGCTCTGGGAGACGTCCATGCGCTCGGCCAGCTGCGGTACGTCGTCGCGGCCGGTGCGATCGGCGACCAGGTCCGTCATGACCAGGGCCTGTGCATGGTGCGGGATCATGTTCTGGACGAACGCGACGTCCGCGTCGGTGTAACCGGTCTCTTCCAGCTCCGAGATCTCGTCCTCGGTGAGCGGTGTTCCGGTCTCACCCGGCGGGCCGAGCTGAATGACCGGTGGCGCGTCCGGCTCGTCGTCGTCAGATGAACACCCCGCGATGGCGACGAGCGCCAGCGCGGCGAGCAGGGTTCGGCGAGCGATCAACATCAGCGGTGATCTCCGAAATGTCCGATCCGTGGAGCTGGTTGGCTTCTACAGACTATGGCCCTCGACGCTCCTGACCCAGTAGGGTCGGTTCGCCATCGTAAAGTCCCGCAGCGCAGCCGCCAATCGCGGCCGAGCGGGTGACGGTCCTCGGAGGTGGAAAGCCGTGGCAATGAAGCCTGTACTTCCCACACGTGGTAGACGGCGCACCTTGGCGGTGATGGGGGCAACCCTCCTTCTCGCCGCCGTGCTGCCGGCGGCCGCCTCGGCCCAGGGCGACGATCCCCGGGTCGGTCTCGCACCCGGTTACTTCCCGTGGTCCGAGGCCAGCAGCAACATCGACCTGCTCGACAACGACCCACGGGTGCCGCCATTCGACGCGAACCCTGGCAACTTCGGGTTCGTCAACTCCGACCTGACCTTCACCGGCGACAACGCGATAGTCGGCAGCTTCAACGGCTTCCAGATCTACGACATCTCCGACCCGACCGACCCGGTCCTGCGCAGTTCTTTCGTCTGCCCAGGCGGCCAGGGCGACCCGTCGGTGTTCGGGAACTTGCTGTTCATGTCGGTCGAGGAGACGCGTGGGCGCATCGACTGCGGCACGCAAGGAGCACCCGGCGCGGTGAACCCGGAGCGGTTCCGCGGGGTGCGCATCTTCGACATCAGCGACCTGGACAACCCGGTCCAGCTCCCCGGTGTGCAGCTCTGCCGCGGCTCGCACACCCACACGCTGGTCACCGACCCGGACGACCCGGCCAACATCTACGTCTACAACTCGGGCACCGCAGGGGTGCGGTCGCCGCTGGAGCTGGCGGGGTGCGAGAACGCCGCTCTCACCACTGACCCGGTGACCACCGGGAATCCGACGCAGTGGCGCATCGACGTCATCCAGGTCCCGCTGGACGCACCGGAGACGGCGTCCGTCGTCAGCCAGCCGCGCATCTTCACCGATCCTGACACGGGTGCCTTCAACGGGCTGCAGAACACGATCCCCGGCACCACCATGCACCCGTCCGGGACGATCTACTCGCCTACGCCGAACACGAACACCTGCCACGATGTCTCGGCCTTCCCTGAGATCGGCCTGCTCGCCGGCGCCTGCCAGGGCAACGGGATCCTGGTAGACATCACCGACCCGGTGAACCCGGTGCGGCTGGACGCCGTCTCCGACCCGAACTTCTCCTACTGGCACTCCGCACAGTTCAGCAACGACGGCAGCAAGGTGATGTTCACCGACGAGTGGGGCGGCGGAACCAGCGCACGCTGCCGGGTGACCGACCTGCCGGAGTGGGGCGCCGATGCCCTGTTCGACATCGAAGACGGGCAGATGGAGTTCGCGAGCTATTACAAGATGCCGGCGGTGCAGACCTCTCAGGAGAACTGCGTGGCGCACAACTCGTCGGTCATCCCGGTGCCCAACCGCGACATCTACGTGCAGGCCTGGTACCAGGGCGGCATCTCGGTCGTCGACTTCACCGACACGGCCAACCCGGTCGAGATCGCGTTCCTTGACCGCGGCCCGATCAACGTGCCGAACCCGACAGGGCTCAACCTGGGTGGCCTGTGGTCGACGTACTGGTACAACGGCTTCGTCTACGGCACCGAGATCGCCCGTGGTTTCGACACGTACGGTCTTGTGCCGAGCGAGCACCTGTCGGCCAACGAGATCGAGGCGGCCAGTGAGATCGTTCTGGACCAGTTCAACTCCCAGCTGATGTCCGAACTGGTTGCGGACCCGAGCTTCGCCGTGGTGCTGGCCAACCTCGACCAGGTGGTCAGGGCCGACGACATCGACGCCAAGACCGCCGACAAGGTCCGACAGGCTGTCGACCAGGCCGAGAAGTTGGTCGGCAAGGGCGAGACCGCATCGGCGTTGGACCAGCTGAACAACGCTGTCAGGCGACTCGATGACTCTGCGGGTCAAGCCACGCTGAAGCAAGCGCTGCTCGACCTGATCGACACGTTGAGCTGACGGTTCGAGTGGCTGGTGCCCGGTTCCGCCACGTTGCGGAACCGGGCACCACTCCGTCCAGCACCCGCTGCGGGTTGCTGGTGCTGCCGGCCAGGCGGGTGGTCTCGGCATCGAGCTGCCGAGGCGATAGCCGCGGCCGGCACATCGACTCGATCTGCCCCTACGGTGTCCCCATGACGACCAGCGACACCCCCTGGGAACCTCCGCTCGCCGGCACCGAGGTCGAGCACCTCGTCGGTGCCCTCGACCGGCTGCGGACGACCTTCCGGTGGAAGGCCGGCGGCCTCGACGCGGAGGGGCTTCAGACTCGCGTCGGCGCCTCCTCCCTCACCCTCGGCGGCCTGCTCAAGCACCTCGCGGCGCAAGAGGACTACGCCTTCGGAACCAAGCTGAGCGGCGAACCGCTCGGTGCGCCGTGGGACGCAAACGGCTGGGATGGCAGCAACGACTGGGAGTTCACCTCGGCCGCCGACGACAGCCCCGACCAGCTCTACGCGCTCTGGGACGACGCCGTCGAACGGTCCCGCGCGAAGCTCGACGCGGCCCTGGCGGGCAGTGGGCTCGACCAGCTCGTCCACGTCTCCGGGCCCGACGGCCGCCATGCCAGCCTGCGCCGACTGGTCTGCGACCTGATCGAGGAGTACGGCCGGCACACCGGGCACGCCGACCTCCTGCGCGAGGCCGTCGACGGTCTGGTCGGGGAGGACCCTCCGGCAGGATGGCGCCCTTGAGCGAGCCGGGGTCCACCCGGTCGGGCTGGCGGGATTTGAACCCACGACCCCTTGACCCCCAGTCAAGTGCGCTACCAAACTGCGCCACAGCCCGGCCGCCGTCGCAGCCGTAGGCCGGCCGCTCGGGGCGCTGAAACTGTACCTCACCCGAGGCGAGCCCCTGGTAGCCCTGCTGGGCCGCGGACGGCCGTCAGCGGCCCGTCAGGCGCTCGACCACCGGCGCGAACGCGTCCATGACGCGGTCGGAGATGACGTAGTAGGAGAATCCGTACTGTTCACGCCGAGCCTGCATCTCGTCCACGATCCGGTCTACGGCGCCCACGAATACCGACGGCATAGCCAGCACCTCGACCGGACGGGACCCGTCCCAGCCACGGTGTGCCGCGAACCGTTCGGCTTCCCCGACATGGTCCTCCGCGATCACCGGGGAGATCATCATGCTGAGTTCTACCCGGCCGAATCGCTCGCCCGCACCGTCACGTATCCACGCGATCTTCTGCGCGGTGGCCTCCGGCGTCCGCTCCGCCCGGTCCTCGGAGATCGTCCCGTTCGGCAGCGCCTTCGGCAGGATGCCGACGATGTCCGCCTCCCTGCCGGCGATGCCGAGCATCCGCTTGCTTCCCGCGCCGATCAGGAGGGGCGGATGCGGACGCTGGACCGGCTCCGGGAAGGTCACCAGGTCGGTCACCGAGTAATGATCGCTGGCGTAGGTGACCGGCGACCCGGAGAGCAGGCCCTTGAGCACGTGGATGGCCTCCTCGAGGCGGCTGACCCGCACGCGGCCGGTGTCGAACGGCATGCCGGCGGCGGTGTATTCCTCCCGCAGCCAACCCGCGCCCAGGCCGAGCTCGAATCGACCGTCGGACAACTCGTCGAGCGTGGCGGCTTCTTTGGCGAGCAGAACCGGATGCCGGTAGTCGTTGGCCAGGACGAGCGTGCCGAGGCGCAGTGTGCTCGTCGAGCCGGCGGCGGCCGCGAGCGCCACGAGCGGGGCGAGTTGGTCGCCGAAGGGTTCCGCCACGAAGTGGTCGCGCAGGAGCAGAGTGGAGTACCCGAGGTCCTCGGCCAGGCGCGCTTGCTCGACCAGTTCCTTGGCCGATCGGGTGGATTCGCCCACGACCCCGAAGCGAAACCGTCGGTGTGTCCGTTCCACGTCCGTCCCCTCTCGTGTAGCCCTGCATAACCATCGTGGCGAACGTGGAGGCCGATGCCTGGCGGGTTTCGGACATGACGTTTCATCAGTGTGGACACCGATTCGTGCCGGCGGGAGCGGAGTGCGGCGGTCGGCGGGATGATGGAGATAGACGGCCCGCAACCCGGCCGAGGCACGGCGGACGGTGAGGTGCGCATCCATGCCCCGCAAGAGCGAGCGCCTGGGGGAGTACCGCGACAAGCGCTCCTTCGACGAGACGCCCGAGCCGCGTGGGGCCCGGCGGAAGAAGACGACCGGCAACCGGTTCGTCGTGCAGGAGCACCACGCCCGCAGGTTGCACTGGGATCTCCGCCTCGAACGGGACGGCGTCCTGGTGTCGTGGGCGTTGCCGCGCGGCTTCCCCGACACGCCGGATCAGAACCGGCTGGCCGTGCACACCGAGGACCACCCGCTCGACTACCTCACGTTCGAGGGCGACATCCCCGCCGGCCAGTACGGCGGAGGGAAGATGACGGTCTGGGACACCGGTACCTACGAGGCCGACAAGTTCACCGCGGACAAGGTCGTGCTGCGTTTCGACGGCGGGCGCGTCCGGGGGCGGTACGCGCTGTTCCAGACCCGCGACGACGACTGGCTCATCCACCGGATGGACGAGCCGGACGCCGGCCTCGACCCGATGCCCGACGAGATCGTCCCGATGGCCGCCACGCTGTCCAAGCTTCCCCGGGACAGCGACCGATGGGGCTACGAGATCAAGTGGGACGGCGTCCGTGCGATCGCCTATGGGGAGCCGGGCCGGCTCCGGCTGGTCAGCCGCACCCTCCGCGACGTCACCTCGCAGTACCCGGAGGTGGGCGCCTTGGCACGTGACCTGGGTGCCCGGCACGTCGTCCTGGACGGGGAGATCGTCGCCTTCGACGCCGAGGGCCGGCCCAGCTTCCAGCGCCTGCAACCCCGCATTCACGTCACGTCGGAGTCCGAGATCCGTCGCCGACGCAGCGACACCCCCGTGACCTACGTGATCTTCGATCTGCTCTACCTCGACGGTCGATCCCTGCTCGACCGTCCATACGAGGAGCGACGCCGCGAGCTCGAGGCACTCGCACTCGGCGGGCCGAACTGGCAGGTGCCCGCGTTCCAGCGCGGCGAGGGCAAGGCGTTCCTCGCGGCCAGCAAGAAGCGGGGGCTCGAGGGCGTCATCGCCAAGCGACTCGGCAGTGCATACCAACCCGGACGGCGTAGCCGGGACTGGCTGAAGGTGAAGAACGTCCGGCGACAGGAGGTCGTGATCGGCGGCTGGGTTCCCGGTCAGGGCCGCCGTGAGAGTGAGCTGGGTGCATTGCTCGTGGGCTACTACGAGGGCGAGCGGCCGGAGCGGCGCCTGCGCTTTGCCGGCAAGGTCGGGACCGGATTCGACGGCGGCGCCCTGCGGTTGCTCGGCGAGCGGCTGGAGCCGCTGCGGACGAAGAACAGCCCGTTCACCGGCCGCCAGCCCCAGAAGGACGCCGTGTTCGTCGAGCCGACGCTGGTGTGCGAGGTCGGGTTCTCCGAATGGACCGGTTCCGGGACCCTCCGCCACCCCTCCTATCAGGGTCTCCGCGACGACAAGCCCGCAACAGATGTGGTCCGCGAGGTCGGCTAATGTCGCCCGGGGAAGCCCGGCGATCGTCACCGGGGGAGGAGGCACCGGATGGAGGTCGAGGAGACCGAGGTCCAGACCGACCGGGTGTTCACGATCCCCAACCTGATCTCGTTCATCCGCCTGTTGGGTGTGCCGCTGTTCCTGTGGCTGGTCCTGGTGCGCGAGGCCGACGGCTGGGCGTTCGTGGTGCTCGCGGCGTCGGCGTTCACCGACTACCTCGACGGCAAGCTGGCCCGGCGGTGGCACCAGATCAGCCGGGTCGGCCAGGTGCTCGACCCGTTGGCCGACCGGCTGTACATCTTCTCGACGATCGTGGCCCTGACGCTGCGCGAGATCGTCCCGCTCTGGTTCGCCGTCCTCCTGGTGGGCCGCGACGTGTTCCTGGCCTGCCTGGTGCCGGCACTGAGACGCCGCGGGCTCACCGTCCTGCCGGTGCACTTCCTCGGCAAGGCGGCAACGTTCTGCCTCCTCTATGCGCTGCCGTTACTGCTTCTCGGTGACGGCGACAGCACGCTCGCCCTGCTGGCGCGGGTCTTCGGGTGGGCGTTCGCGGTCTGGGGACTCGGCCTGTACTGGTGGGCCGGGCTCATCTACGCCGAACAGGTTCGTCGCCTCCTCCGGGTCGCGTAACGACCCGGCAATACTCCGGGCGGCACCGTCGGCAACGGCACGACGTCGTGCGACGATGGCGGGCGTGACGACGCGGCAGTCTGGACGCGTCCGGCAGAGCGAGCGGCCGGACGCGTCCATGTCGTTGATCACAGACCTGTTCGCCAACGCCCTCGACGAGGGCTACCTCGAGGCTGCGGCCCGGCAGCGCGCTGCGGGCGGGCCCGTGTCCTCCGGTAGCCGTCCGCGGATGTCTCCCGCGCTGCTCGCCGGCCTGCTCGGCCTCGGGCTCCTGCTGGCGACCGCGGCCCTGCAGGTGCGCGCCGACGCCAGCATCGTCTCGGCCGAACGGGAGTCGCTGGTCGAGCGGATCGGGCTGGCCACGAGCCACGCCGACGGGCTCGAACGCACGGTGGCTGAACTCGAGGGCGACATCCTCGAGATCGAGACCCGGCACGTGGACAATGTCGCCGTCACCAGCGAGCTCCGCGAGTCGATGGCGGCCATGCGCAGCGCCGCCGGCACCGGAGCCGTGCAGGGACCAGGTGTGGTGGTGGAGGTCGACGACGCCGAGGACGGCGCGACCGGCGGTGCATCCGACGCCGTGACGCGCGTGCTCGACATCGACCTCCAACAGGTCGTCAACGGCCTGTGGGCCGCAGGCGCCGAGGCGGTGAGCATCAGCGGCCAACGCGTCACCGCGATGACCGCGATCCGTTCGGCCAACGACGTCATCCTGGTCAACTTCCGCCCGCTCGACCCGCCGTACGAGGTGCACGCGGTGGGCGACTCCCGCACGCTCGGCAGCCGCTTCCTCGAGGGTCCGGGAGGCGGGTGGCTGCTCGACGCCTCGACCACCGCCGGCATCCAGTTCGACATCCGCAACGTCGACTCGTTGACCCTGCCCGCGGCGAGGGCAGTGTTGCGGCTGGCCGAGCCCGAGGAGGCCACGTGATTCCGGCGCTCGGCCTGCTGATCGGCATTGTCGCCGGCCTGTACTTCGACGTCGAGGTGCCGCTGGCACTCCAGCCGTACCTGCCGATCGCGGTCGTCGCGGCACTCGACGCCGTTTTCGGCGGGCTGCGTGCGGTCATGGACGGAGTGTTCAGCGACAAGGTGTTCGTCGTCTCGTTCGTGGCGAATGTGCTCATCGCGGCGTTCATCGTGTTTCTCGGCGACCAGCTCGGGGTGGGTGCGCAGTTGTCGACGGCGGTCATCGTGGTCCTCGGCATTCGCATCTTCACCAACGTCGCCACGATCCGACGGCATCTGTTCCGTGCCTGACCAGACGACCCCGGGCGGGCGGGAGGGGGCACCTGCCTCGCGATTCGTCCCCAGCCCGCCGTCCGGCATGCACCGGCTGATCCGGGCGATGCAGGCGCGACCCGACCTGGGTCAGGTCGCCGTGGCCGGGCTCGTCGGTCTCCTCGGCTTCACGGCGGTGCTCCAGGTCCGCGGCGATGACGAGGACCTGCTCAACCGGGCCCGCCGAGCCGACCTGATCCAGATTCTCGACGGACTCACCGTGCGCGGCGACCAGCTCGAACGTCAGATCTCCGAGCTCGAGGCCGACCGCCGCGAGCTGGCCTCCGGCGCCGACACCGACCAGGCCTCTCTCGAACAGACCGCCACCCTGGCGCGGCAACTCGCCGTGCTGGCGGGCACCGCAGCGGCCACGGGGCCGGGCATCGTTGTCACCGTCAACGATCCCGGCGGGTCCGTGCCCGCGCGGGCGCTGTTCTCGGCGATCCAGGAGCTCCGAAGCGCCGGCGCCGAGGCGATCGAGATCGCCGGAGCCGACGACCAGCAGGTCCGGGTGGTCGCGAGCACCTACGTGGTGGACGACGGCGCTGGCATCGAGATCGACGGGGTCCACCTCGAGCCCGCGTACCAGCTCACCGCGATCGGCGAGCCGCAGGCGTTGACCGAGGCGATGAACTTCCCGCAGGGTCTGGTCGACACGGTCACCGACAACGGCGGCCGCGTGATCGTGGATCAGCGCGACGAGGTCACGGTCGACGCCGTGCACGAAAGCACGCCGGCTGAGTACGCTGACCCGGCCCCAGACGACGACGCCGGCTGACGCCGAAGGAGGCGACCGTGTACCCCGACGATCTCAGGTACACCGCGGAGCACGAGTGGGTCCGCAGCCCGGGTACGGCCGAGGGGAGTGTCCGGGTGGGCATCACCCACTACGCCCAG
>JBOGDU010000014.1:0-11754 GCA_050743145.1 Jiangellaceae bacterium
CCGCCCACGAGGCGCCCCGCCGCCGCGGCGCTGCCGGCCGACCGTGGCCAGCCGGCGCACCGCCACCGCCTGCGTGTCCTCCCGTTGCCCGAACATGTGTTCGACCCTACCCACCGAGTCCGACAAACAGCCGAACGCAATCCACAGCCAGTGCCTGATCGATCAGAGAATCACCGCGCGCCTTCGGCGCTCGCCGGTCAGCCCGCGGTCGAGAGCATGCCTGTACAGGCGGTCGATCGACGCCCTGGCTGCCGATACCCGCTGCTCCAACTCTGCTTCGTTCACGGGCCGTACCGTTACAGAGCCAGAGCACGCTCGAGCGTGCCCTCAGGCGACGGCGGCGTAGAAAAAGACGACCGCTGGGACGAGGTCCCCGACGAGCACGGCGGCACCGCAACCGACGCATGCGCGTTCGGTCTCGTGGGCGTCGGGGACGGTCTCGAAGTCCTGGACGCCGTCGCAGATGGCACACCACAGGGCGGTCATGACGGCTCCCTTCGTGTGTCGTCTCCGACGGTGCCAGAAGGAGCTCTGGGGGTGACGGAGGCGCGCCGTGAGGGGTACCCGGTGGTCAAGCGCGTCCCTGACGAGGGATGATCGACCCACAGGTTCGGAAGGAGCGGCTGATGCAGACGGTGTGGAAGGGGTCGATCTCGTTCGGCCTGGTCTCGATCCCGGTCCGCCTCGTCGCGGCCACCGAGGAGCGTAACGTCAGCTTCCGTCAGGTCCATGCGGCCGACGGCGGCCGGATCCGCTACCAGCGAGTGTGCGACAACGGCGGCCACGAGGTCGCGTACGCCGATATCGCCAAGGGATACGAGCTACCCGGCGGCGACATCGTAGTGCTGACCGACGAGGACCTCGCGGACCTGCCGATCGCGTCGAGCAAGGTGGTCGAGGTCCAGGCGTTCGTGCCGTTCGACGATATCGACCCGACCGCTCTGTCGCGGGCGTACTACGCCGAGCCCAGTGCCGACCCGAAGCCCTACGTCCTGTTCCGCGATGCCCTGGAGAAGGCGGGCCGGGTAGCGATCGTCAAAGTGGCCCTGCGCAACCGCGAGCGGCTGGCCGTCCTGCGCTCGCGGGAAGGCGTGCTCACCGTGCAGACCATGCTCTGGCCGGACGAAGTACGCAGGCCCGACTTCCGGTTCCTCGACGATGACATCAGCATTCGTCCGCAGGAGATGCGGATGGCGGAGTCCTACATCGACGCGATGGCCGAGGAGTTCGAGCCGGACGAGTTCGTCGACGAGTACCGTGAGGCCCTGCTCGAGGTGGTGCAGGCCAAGGTCGACGGCGCCGAGATCACCAAGGCCCCTGAGCCAGAGGCGGAGGAGGGCAAGGTCGTCGACCTGATGGACGCGCTGCGTCGCAGCGTCGCCGAGGCGAAGAAGCAGCGCGGGGAGGCCGCAGAGGCGCCGGCCTCGAGGAAGAAGTCCGCGGCCAAGAAATCACCGGCGAAGAAGAGCCCAGCCAAGAAGACGGCCGCCAAGCGGAAGTCCGCCTGACACCGGACGGGCCGCCGCGACGACGGCGTCTCACAGCAGGCGGAGCAGGATGCCCGGGCCGATGGCCCGAGCGCCTACGGCCTGCACCCGAGAGCGCAGCGCGCGGTCGGCCGTGGCGACGACGACATGATCGTCCGGGCGCTCGTGCACCGCGCGGGACGCCTCGGCAACGATGGCGGTGTCCCCGTCCCGGTCGGCCGCGACCACCGCCAACGCTGGGACGGGCTCGACGCCGCGGGCCTGCCCCTCGACCACCAGGCGGATCTCGGGCCACCATGTGTCGGCCGGAAGATCGACAACGCCCGCCGGCAACCCGCGAGCGGCGACGGTCGCCAAGCCGTCACGCAAGCGCGCCGTGGCACCGGCCCGGTCCCGCCACCAGCCGTCCGGGCGAGACCCGACGACGTTCGCTGCGTCCACGACGAGGACCAGCCGCCGGGTGGCCTCGTCGCGAAGCGCGGGCCAGGCGGATGCGAACGCCGGGTGCAGCGGACGGTCGGCTACCTCGTCCAAGCTCACCCAGCGGACCTCGACGCTCTCCCGGTCGGCGGCTCTGGGGTGAACCTGGCCGGTCGCGTGCGCGACGACGGTCGTGTAGGACCAGGGGCCGTGGTCGTCGACCCAGGCATGCCTCGGTGTCACCGCGTTCGGATCGACCGCGGCCTCCTCGGCCGCCTCCCGCAAGGCGGTCTGCAGTGCAGTCTCCTGCGAGGAGCGCGCACCACCCGGCAGCGCCCACGTCCCGCCCTCATGACTCCACGCTGCACGATGCTGGAGCAGGACCCGGGCGTTCTCGTCGACGAGCATGAGGCCGGCGGCACCGAATCGGCCCCAGTGTCGCCGGCCGCACGCGCAGTCGACCCAACCGTCGCCGTCGGTGCGGTGCAGGAGCGTCATTCGTCGAGGTTCTTACGCTCGCTCTTCGAACCTCGACGGACGACGAGGGGGAGCACGTACCAGAGGAGGATGAACCAGACGAGGACGCAGGCGACGATCACCAGCGCTACCCCGCGGGACAGCGCGACGTCCAGCGCCATGAACACCCCACCGGCCATCGCCAGCATCAGCAGGAACAGCCCGCCGCTGGCCATGTGACCGGCGATGTCCACCATCCGGTCGCGCAACCGCTGGCGAAACAGCAGCCGGTGGAAGGGCACAGGTCCGATGAGCAGCGCCGTGGCTAGCGCGGCCAGGACGAGCGTCACGGCGTAGACCCGCTCCGTCACCGCGTCGGCCTCGCGGAACGCCTGGGTGAACGCGATCGTCAGCAGGAAGGCGAAGAGGATCTGCGTTCCGGCCTGGGCCACCCTGAGCTCCTGGAGCAGCTCCTGCCAGTGC
This sequence comes from Jiangellaceae bacterium, assembly GCA_050743145.1. Lineage (GTDB taxonomy): Bacteria > Actinomycetota > Actinomycetes > Jiangellales > Jiangellaceae > DASRTE01. The sequence continues at coordinate 2,847 of JBOGDU010000014.1, forward strand.
CGGTCGAGACTCTCGGCCTCGCTCTCGTGCCTGGTGTAGTTCGTCCCCGTCACTGCGGGCCGCCTCCTCGTGAACCGTTGGCCCGGACGGTACCCGCAGCGGGAGAATCGACACAGCGCGACGCTTTGACGTCCCTGGGACCACGTGGACGACGAGGGCCCGGCTGGCTGCGACGCTCACACAAGCAGAACGCCGAACGGGGCCTGCGCGGTTGGACGGTTGACCGCGACCGTTTGGTACAGTTTTCGCGCCGCGACGCTCCTCTGCGTCGGTGGCGCACGTCCGGGTGGCGGAATAGGCAGACGCGCTAGCTTGAGGTGCTAGTCCCCGCAAGGGGGTGGGGGTTCAAGTCCCCCCTCGGACACACGTGCGGTCTCCAGCCTCGGGCCGGTGTGGCCGGCTACGGCGTGATCGCCACCCGGCTTCGGGTTGGCCTTGGGTGGGAAAGAGACCAACGTGGCGCGCTCCCCGGTATGGCGCAGGGTCGTCCTGCTCGGTACACCGCTGGCCCTCGCCGTTCTCGAGATCTTCCACCCGCAACCGGACAGTGTCGCCGAGGGCGTGGAGCAGGGCGGGTGGTTCCTGTGGTTCCACATGATCCAGCTCGTCCTCACCGGGCTCATCGCGTTGGCCGTCTACCTGCTGACCGATGGGCTGGAAGGTCGGGCAGTGAGCGTGAGCCGCTGGGCAATCGCGGTCTTCGCCGTCTTCTTCAGCGCGTACGATGCGGCCGCCGGCATCGCCACCGGGTTCGTCCTGCAGAGTGCGCAGGACCTCTCGGCCGAGGGGCAAAGCGCCGTGTACGAGACGGCGATCGACATGCCGGGATTGAGTCTGATCTTCGTCCTGTCGATCGTCGGAACCGGTGCGTGGGTGGTGGCGGTCATCGCGGCAGCGATGGCGCTCCGACGCGCCGGTGCGTCACGAGGCCCATTCGTGCTGCTGATCCTCGCTGGGGTGTTTCTGCTCGGCGGGCATCCCTTCCCGTTCGGCACGCTCGCCTTCGGATGCTTCTTCGTCGCAGCAGCATGGCTCGAGTTCGCACCAGCGCGCCTCGCCGGTCAGCCCTCGCGCGTGAGCTGAACGGGTCAGTCTCGGCGCACGGAATCCCGCCATTGGATTCGGACCGAGGATGAAGCACGCACGGAATCGTTGCCTGTTGACATCCGGCCGCCGCACGCTCGGGTCGGAGGTGGTCACGATGGTGACGCGCGAGTCGGACCGGACGCGCACCTCGACGGCTCTCGCCCTCGGCACCGTGTTCAGGGACGCCTGGGTGTCGCGCGATCTCGGCCGGCTGGCGACGATGCTCGCCCCGGACTGCCTCTACAGCACGACCAGCGGTCCGGCGCCCGGGACGGAGTACAGAGGCAAGCAGGCGGTGCTCGCTGCCTTTGCGGCGAAGCTGCGCGACCAGGACGACCACACCAGGTTCGGCGCGGTCCACGCCGCCGGCGACGACATCGCTCTCATCGAGTGGGCGGTGTACGACGACGCCGGCGTCGTCCAGACCCGCGGCTGCGACGTCGTCGAGTTTCGTGGGGACCAGATCGTGCGCAAGGACGCCTTCCGTAAGGTGCGGACCTGAACCGGAGATTCGATCCTGGTCTAATCCTTCGGGGCACCGAGACCGCCGCCCTAGCATGCCGAGATGATCCAGGTCCGGTTGAGGGTGGGCGATCTGGGACGTATGCGCTTCGCGCACTCGCCGCTGGTCGAAGCGGCCGAGAGCCTGTACATGCTGTCGTCGGGCACTGTCCAGCCGGTCCATCGCGCCTGGTACGCGGCAGTCCGTGAGCGCCTGCGCTCGGTCGATATGGAACTGCTCCGAGCCGTCGTACCGGCGCGCTCCTTCATCGCGGACTTCCTGCTGCCGGGCGCGACCCATCCGGCCCGGACCATGGCCGACCAGCTGCGGAAGCTGGCCGACCTGCCGGCAGACCAGATGTGCCGCGACATCGAGGATGCCTGGCATGGTGAACCGTTGCCGGCCAGGGCGAAGGAGCTGGCGGCAGCCGGCCCTGGAGGTCCAGCGATGGTCGCCGACGCGCTGTGGGAGTACTGGACCGCGGCCGTCGAGCCGTTCTGGCGGGACATGCGGGCCGTGCTCGACGACGACGTAGCCTTCCGGGCTGCCACCCTGACCAGAGGCGGCCTCCGCAACGTGCTCGCCGACCTGCACCCACAGATCAGCATCCGCGACGAGGAGATCCGCATCGACAAGCGGCACAACTGGCAACAGAACCTTTCTCGCGCCGGGCTGCTGTTGGTGCCGTCGGTGTTCACCTGGCCGAACGTGATCTTCGAGGCGGGTTCCGAGGGACCGGCGAGCCTCACCTACGCCGCACGCGGCGTGGGGAAGATCTGGGGCGCGTCCAACGGGCAGGGCGCGGACGACGCGCTCGGGGCGCTGCTCGGTCGCAGCCGGGCTGCCATCCTGACCGCACTGGAGCTCCCACACTCGACCACCGAGCTCGCGCTCAAGCTCGGTCAGAGCCCACCGTCGATCAGCCAGCACCTGTCCGTCCTGCGCAGGAGCGGTCTGGTGAGGTCGTGGCGGTCCGGCCGGAGCGTCCTCTACCGGAGGACCATCCTCGCGGCCAGCATCGTGGAGGCCAGTGGTTCCTCCGCTGCCGCGGGGTAGCCGAGCGGTCAGCCCGGCGCCTCCACCAACTCCTCGCGGTCCGAACCGCCTTGCACCTGGACGGTGAGGATCGGCCCGACGCCGCGGGCGTAGTACTTGTGCTCGACGACATCCGGCTCGAGCGGATTGACTTCCTCGGTCATCAGCACGTCCGCGTACGTGCCGACGGGCACCGTCGCCGACTCGGTCAGGCTGAGCACTTCCGCGGCGTCCTCCGCCTCGCCCTCGTAGTACTCCTGCCGGTAGGAGTCGCCGACTCGAGGCTCTGCCGGCATCACGATGCCGGCTTGCGCACCGTCGACGCCTGCCTCCCAGGCACCCTCGGTGCTGACGATCTCGCCGTCCTCGTACTCGTAGGTCTCCTCGCCGAAATACCAGACCGCACCGTCGGCGGCCTGGGCGAACCAGTCGAAGGTGTCCTCGATCACCTCGCCGTCGAGGGTGACGGTGTCGCGCACGACGACGCACGTCACGCCCATGACATCGCGCGTTTCGCCGGTCACCTCCACGACGGTGCGCTCGAGGCCGTCCTCGACGCGACCCTCGTACACCCACCGCGCGCCCGGAGGGAGGGGGAAGTACAGGTTGTCCACGGCCGTGGTGAATCCGGCCGGATCGATCGACGGCGAGTAGGTCGCTGCGGTCCCGTCGCCGGATGGTCGCGTCTGTGCGCCGTCGTCGCCGGTCTGGGTGAGGACGATGCCGATCGTCGCGGAGGCGACTGCAGCCACCGCCATCGATGCGACGGCGGCGCGCCTCACCGCGGCCACGTCAGTCCTGGTCCTCGCTGTTGTCGTCGTCCCCCTCCGTGCCGACGACGGCGAAGCTCTCGTCGAGCTGGACGTCGACCTGGCGACCGTTGTCAAGGGTGACCTCGACCTCGTAGAGGCTCTCCTCGTCGCCCACTTCGGTGCCGGTGACGGTGCCGCCACCGGTGTGCTCCAGTGCCGCCTCGGACGCCTGCTGGAGCGCGTCGCCGCTGATGGGCTGCTCGGTCTCGTCGTCGTCGCCGGACGTGGCCACGGCGACACCGACGCTTGCGGCGATTACTGCCGCGCCGGACGCCGCCGCGGCGGCGAGCTTCGTCATGCGTGTCATCGGAATCCTCCAGCCCGGTCGGTTTGCCCGGTTCGCTTGTCGAACGGGGCCAGCGTGCCTCTGGGTCGCTGAATCCACGCTGAACGAAGACGGCGGGTGGTCAGTCCGCCCCTCCGCCGACGCCGGGCAGGCGGAGAGTCACCCGCGCGCCGCCCAGAGGGCTGTCAGCCACCGCGACGTCGCCGCCGTGCGCCGCGACCAGCTCGGTGACGATGGCCAGGCCCAGACCGGCGCCTCCGTCGTCGCGTGCCCGCGAGTCGTCGAGGCGAACGAACCGGTCGAAGACACGCGTCCGGTCCTCGGCGGGGATGCCGGGGCCGTCGTCGTCGACATGGAGCACGACCAACCCGTCGGCCTCGCCCAGCGAAAGGCCGATACGGGTTCGGGCGTGCCTGGCGGCGTTGTCGGTGAGGTTGCGCACCATCCGCCGGGTGGCCGCTGCATCGGCGAGCGCACGACCGGCCGAGACCGCCGTCGCGTCGACACGCAGTGCCGTGGTGGCGCGCAGGCGACGCACCTCGTCGAAGACGACGTCGTCCACGTCGAGCGGGCGGCGGTCCAGCCGCAGGGTGTCCTCGTCGGCGCCGGCCAGGAGCAGGAGATCGTCGACGAGGCGCTGCAGGCGCAGGCTCTCCGCCGCGACGGTGTCGGCGAGGGCGGCAGTCGTCGTGCGCTCCGGATGGGCGCGGGCGACCTCGGCGTGCTGGCGGATCACGGCGATGGGGGAGCGGAGCTCGTGCGACGCGTCGGAGACGAGGCGGCGCTGCCGGTCCTGCGCCTGCTCGAGCCGGTCGAGCATCCGGTTCATCGTGGTGGTCAACCGGGCAATCTCGTCCGAGCTGCCCGGTTCCGGCACGCGGCGATGCAGTTGACTCGCGGAGATCGCATCCACCTCCCGGCGTACGGCGTCCACCGGCGCGAGCGCCCGGCCCACCATCCACCACGTCGTCGCCCCGACCACCGCGAGCAGGAGCGGCAGACCGACCGACAGGAGCGCGGTCATCGCCGCAGTGGACTCGCCCACCGACTCGAGGGTGTGCGCATAGAGCACAGTGCGGGGCCCGTCGGGCGTATCGGCAGGCTCGGCCACGGCGAGGAAGCGGTCGTCCTCGAAGGGAACGGCGATCTCTGCCTCGTCGCCCGCTTCGAGGTCGGCCATCCGGGGCAGACCGGTGGCAGTCCCGCTGGCGGCCACGACGGCACCGTCGGCGTCGATGACCTGGATCACCACGTCGTCGTCGTCGGTGACCACCACCGAGTCGGGCGCCGCACCGGCCTCGAGGGCCGTGACCGCCCGCTCGGCCCGCAGCTCCGCGGCCGTGCGGACCTCCCGCGTCAGCACATCCCGCAGCGATGCCACGAGGGCGACGGCGCCCACGAGCAGCACGATCCCGACCACGAGGACAGCGACCGCGGTCGTCCTCGCTCGCACCGTGGCGCTCCACGTTCGCCACCGCCGGGCGAGGCCACGGGTCCGCTCAGCCACCGTCGGCGTCCAGCCGGTAGCCGGCTCCCCGGAGGGTCCGGATCGCGGTGCGGCCGAACGGGCGGTCCACCTTGCGACGCAGGTGGCCCACATAGACCTCGACGATGTTCGGGTCGCCGTCGAAGTCGAAGTCCCAGACGTGCGCCAGGATCTCGTGCTTGGACACGACCTCACCGCGGCGGCGGAGCAGGAACTCCAGCAGCGACATCTCTCTCGCCGTGAGGTCGAGCTCGGTCGGCCCCCGCCAGGCCCGGCGGGCGGCAGGATCGAGGCGGAGATCGCCCGCCGCGAGGACGGCGGGTCGTTCGGCCGCCCCTCGTCGCAGCAGGGCGCGCAACCGGGCAACGAGCACCGCGTGCGAGAACGGCTTGGTCAGGTAATCGTCCGCTCCTGTGTCCAGCGCTTCGACCTGGTCCCACTCGCCGTCCTTGGCGGTCAGCATGAGAATGGGCGTCCAGTTCTGCTCCGCGCGGAGCGTCCGGCAGATCACGTACCCGTTGAGCCCGGGCAGCATGATGTCGAGGACGATCGCGTCGGGTGGCTGTTCACGCGCCAGCCACAGGCCGTCGACCCCGTTGGACGCCATGTCCACGGCGAAGCCGTCGGCCTCCAGGCCCGCGCGCAGCCCGGCGGCCAGCCGTTGCTCGTCCTCGACGACCAGAATCCGCATGGGCACGCACCGCCTCACGGACATCGTGACGTACCAGAGCTGAAACCCGCCTGAAGACCGGAGCGTGGCATCCTCGGGTGGGATGAGCGCCGTGACCGAGCCGACAGCATCGCCGCCCGCACCCGACGGCGAGGTCGTCGAACTGTGCCGCGATCTGATCCGTCTGGACACCTCGAACTACGGCGACAGCAGCGGCCCCGGCGAGCGGAAGGCGGCCGAGTACGTGGCCGAGAGACTCGCCGACGTGGGCCTCGACCCGACGTTGCTGGAGTCCGACCCCGGTCGTACGACCGTGGTCGCTCGCCTGGACGGCGACGATCCGGCTCGCACCGACGCCCTGCTCGTCCATGGCCATCTCGACGTGGTGCCCGCGGATGCCGCCGACTGGACGCGGGATCCGTTCTCCGCCGAGGTCGCCGACGGCTGCATCTGGGGTCGCGGAGCCATCGACATGAAGGACATGGACGCGATGATCCTGTCCGTCGTCCGCGACCGGCTGCGCACGGGCCGCCCGCCCGCCCGACCACTCGTCCTGTGCTTCCTGGCCGACGAGGAGGCCGGTGGGGTCCTCGGCAGTCACTGGGTGGCCGACCATCACCCCGAGCTGTTCGAGGGTTGCAGGGAGGGAATCAGCGAGGTCGGGGGGTTCAGCCTCACCGTCCGCGACGACCTGCGCCTGTATCTTGTCGAGACCGCTCAGAAGGGCATCGAGTGGATGCGGCTGACCGTCGAGGGCACGGCGGGGCACGGATCGATGGTCAACCACGACAACGCGGTGACCGAGCTCGCCGAGGCGGTCGCCCGGCTCGGACGTCACGAGTGGCCGCTACGGCTGACCCCGACCGTCCGGTCCTTCCTCGATGCGGCGTCGGAGGCGTACGGTGTCACGCTCGACCCGAACGACCGCGAACAGCTCGTCCGGACGCTCGGCGGCGTGGCGAAGGTCATCGGCGCCACCCTTCGAAACACCACCAACCCGACGATGCTCAGGGCAGGTTACAAGCACAACGTCATCCCCGGCCGGGCCGATGCCTACGTCGACGGGCGCTTCCTGCCCGGTCACGAGGAGGAGTTCCGTGCCACCCTGGACGAGGTCCTCGGGCCACGAGTGCGACGCGACGTGCTCGTGTCCGACATCGCCTTGGAGACCGAGTTCACGGGCGACCTGGTCGAGGCCATGAGCGCCGCTCTAGTCGCAGAGGATCCGGGCGCCAGGGCGGTCCCGTACTGCCTGTCCGCCGGCACCGACGCCAAGGCCTTCAGCGGGCTCGGCATCAGGGGATTCGGGTTCTCGCCGCTGCGCCTGCCGCCGGACCTCGACTTCGCGGGCATGTTCCACGGCGTCGACGAGAGGGTGCCGATCGACGGCCTGCGCTTCGGCGCACGGGTCCTCGACCACTTCCTCGACCTCGCCTGACCCGGCACCGCTTCGTGCGGCCCGCCGTCGGCCCCCCAACTGGTGGCGGGTTTGGAACGTGTCCAGCGTCAACGAGGGGTTGCCAACCCGCCACAAGATGGATGGCTACCAGGCTATGGGCGGCGGAGGGCGTCGGAAGTCCTCGTCGCGCAGGTAGGCCGTCGGTCGAAGGCCGGTCATCGCGGTGATGTCGGCGACGATCAGCTCGCGGTCGCGTCGCACCGATTCTGCGCCGTACCGGAGCAGGGGGAGGCCAGCGCGCGTGAGCGTGTTCTCGCGACGGTTGTCGGCCTGCCGCTGGTGGTGGTCATCGTGGTAGGCGCCGTCGTACTCGAGGCCGAGCACCGGGTACTTCACGACGATGACCAGGTCCGGATAGCCCACCAGCGTGGGTGGATCACCGGTGAAGACCGGCGGATTCACCAGCGGCACGGGGAATCCCGCGAGCACGACGACCATCCGCAGGCGGGTCTCGCCGGGCGAACGGCTTTCAGCCGACGATAGCTCGACGGCCAGAGAACTCCGGCGGACACCGGGCCACCGCCGGTGCATCCCGACGTAGGCCGCGAGCCAGGGCAGGTCGACCACGCCGGCGCGCGCGAAGGCATCGGCGGCGACGACGGCCTCGACGAGGTTGCGCGCCCGCATGAGGTCGAAGCAGGTACGCAGCGGTGAGACGGCGACGATGCCACCGACCTCGACGAGGTCGCTCAGGCAGGTGCCGTCGACGTGCAGAACCCGGCGGGACAGGTAGGTTCCGGCCGGTCGGCTGCTGGTCGCCGCTCGAGGACGGGCGTACTGAAGTGGCACCGAACGACCCGGCAAAGGTTGCCACGCGCCGTGTAGCCAGGCCGCCGTCAAGCCGGCTACCACCGAACGGCCAGGCACAACGAGAAGCAGCGCGCGCGCTCGTACCAGGTCGGTCACGGGCAGGTCGCCGTGCACATAGACACTGCGCAGGAGGCGTACCCACGGCTTGGACTGCAACTGGCGCTTGGTGAGCAGGCCGGCATCGACAGCGGCCCGGCCGAGAAAAGGAGCGAGCCTCAACTGCTCGGGCTCCAACGCGGGTATCGGCATGCGGTCACCTCACCCGCATGGCACAGCGGATACCAAGGTTGCCTGGCCGACCTGTGGACGACCACAGCTAGACGGCGACTCTGTGGACGACCACGGCCGGCGGCCCAGCCCCAAGCCATCTCCTTTCGACTTGTGGCGGGTTGGGAACGTGTCACGCACGCGTGTCACGCGCGTGGGACAGGTTGCAAACCCGCCACAAGTCGGGAAGCGACGGGCGATCGCGTCGGGCCTTGCAGGGTCAGAGGGCCGCGGCGCGGGCCACGCGGAGAATCCGGCGCCGAAGGGTCACCTTGCGGGTGCCGTCGGGATAGAGGCGGAGGCGGGCGAGCTCCCAGTGGCCGTACTCGGCGTGGTCGGTCAGCAGCCGTCGAGCAGCACCGCGGGATGTACCGCGCGGAAGCAGCAGGTGGTGGAACTCGTACTCCGTCCTCGGCCGGACGGAGGCGGTAGGGCTCGCCATCGGCACATGGTGCCATGCCCGCCCGGGTACGGTCGGCACCGTGACCACGTCGC
>JBOGDU010000015.1:0-4900 GCA_050743145.1 Jiangellaceae bacterium
GCCATGCCGCCTCCACGATCTCGCGGTAGCGGCTCATGCCGCTCGTGCCGAGGACCTCGGCGTAGCCGGGCAGGGCGGTGAGGAAGACCTCCCAGTCGCTGGTCAGCCCACGAGTGGCTAGCCGCTCCGCCAGGTCCACCGGGTCCGGCTGTCCGGCTACGCAGGCGCGGAGATGGATGCCCTCCGCGTGTTCGATGGCAACGCGCAGACCGCCGTCAGAGTCGTCGATCATTTCGGCGGATTCCTCGAGCAGCTCGAGCGCGTACTCGGTGAGCTCGATAGCGGCATCTGGGAAGCCCAGGCCGACAAGCTCCTCGACTTCGCTCAGGGCGTCGTGGATCGCACCGAAGTAGCTGTTCGCGCCCCTGTAGTCGATGAAGATCTCGCTGGCGATTGCCCGGGTCAGGAGTGCACGCACGTCGGTGTCGTCGTACGCCGTGCGCGCGTCTGCGCCGGCCGCCACGTGGAGTTGTGCATGCAGCAGGGGATCGGCGTCGGCGGCCCTCATCAGTTGCTCGGCGAGCCACTCTGGCGCCTGCCTGCCGAGGAAGGTCCTGAGGGCGTCGCCGGTGATCTCCGCCTGGCCCTGAACACGGGCCGCATCCGGCCGGACTTCCGTCGGCGGGCCTGTATCCAGCCAGGTCAGCGCAGTAGCGACGCAGTGCTTGCAGAAGATGCCGTCCGCGCCGTACGGGCATGTGCACTCACCAGAGATGCCCGCGGCGGTCACCGTGAGCGCCACCCGGTAGCGCCGGCTTCCGTCCACAGTCGCGCGCACGACGTTGCCGTCAACGGTGAGCCGGCGCACGCGCCCGGTCGCGGCGTACGAGCGACCACGATCGTACGATCGCGGGTCTGCCTGCCGACGGATCGACTCATCGGTCACTGAGATCACGGCCATGGCGGTCCATCGTGCCGCACGTGCCGACGCGTCATGTGTCGGGTTCGCCGACGCCCGGCGACGGCCCGTCGGCGGTCGGGCTAGCCTCGCGGCATGAACCGACAACCCACCGCCCTGACTGGTTTGGCCGCCGATCTGCACCGATACCTCCAGCAGTCTCGGGAAAGTGTGGTCTCATCCCTCGACGGCTTGGCTGAGTACGACATCCGCCGTCCGATGACGCCCAGCGCCACCAATCTGCTCGGACTGATCAAGCACCTCGCGGGAGTCGAACTCGGCTACTTGGGCGACTCTGTGGGCCGTCCATCGCCTGTTCCGCTGCCCTGGGACGACGAGTCGATCTGGGACAGTGCGGACATGTGGGCCACGGCTGAGGAGACCAGAGACGACATGGTCACCCTGTACCGGGCCGCATGGCAGCACTCCGATCAGTCGATCGACCAGCTTGGGCTCGACGCCCCGGCGCAGGTGTCGTGGTGGCCCGAGGAGCGGCGGCACACCACCCTTGGATCGTTGCTGGTTCGCATCGTGGCCGAGACCGCCCAGCACGCGGGACACGCCGACATCATCCGCGAGATGATCGACGGGCGTGCAGGACGTGACCATGACGAGGTCGGTGACGCCGAATGGTGGGCCCGCCACCTCGAGCGCGTCCAGCATGCGGCGGACCAGCACCGAGGACCCACCCAGGTCGTTGAACGAGCTGATGATCGCGGCGAAGCATGACCCGGGCTTCGACCCAGGGGGTGGCCGTCACGGTCAGCGGTCGCCGTCGCCGCTGTGGATGGCCGGTGATCATCGGCACCTCGGGTCTGCGTAGGCCCCGAAATGCCGATGATCACCGCTCAGCCGCACGCGGGGGGCGCGGTGATGGACGTCGCGCTCTGCAAGGCGTCGTGCCTAGAGTTCGTGCCGTGTTGACAACGTGCTCCGCCACCGGGGAAGTCACATGAGCCGGGCGCCCGTGCTGTCCGCGTTGCTGGTCGTCGCCCTAGCCGTCGCATGCTCGGGCTCCGACGACGGCGCCGACGCCGACGCGAGTCCGTCGCTCGACGCGTCGGCGGCCGGCACGACCGGCGCGGGAACGGAGTCGCCGAGTCCGCAGCCGTCCACCCCGCAACCCACCGGGGAGACTTCGCCGCCAGAGAGCGGCGAGGCCATTCGGCGTGACACCCAGGCCACGGAGGTGGGGGAGACCGCGGGTGCAGTGGTGTCGGCGGACGGGGTGCCGTCGGTGCAGTTCGTGGTGGACGAGATGGCGGTCGACGGCGAGTGCACGTCGGCCTCGGCTGTGGCACCCGAGCGTGGGCACATGCTGGTTGTGTCGATGACGATGTCGACCAGCCCGGAACTGGTCGACGTCACGCTGACGCCGACGATCGACGTGAGCCGGCTCGATTTCAGGATCGTCGGTTCAGATGGTGTCGTCGAGGCCGACAACGGCACGATGGCGGCCTTCTCGTGCTTGGCCGAGTCCGACGCGATGCCGATGGAGGTCGGTCCGGGCCAGAACGTCACTGGAAAGATCGCGTTCGACACGGCGCACACCTCGGGCGTCCTGGTCTACCGCCCGTGGTGGGTCGAGCCGGCCGGCGGCTGGGAGTGGCAGTTCTGAGAAGGCCGTGCCGATCGACGGGCAGACGCTCACCCCCAGTGCCTCGGATGGCGTCCGTCGCGCTGACGGTCGCCGTCCGACGTAGAGCCTCACAGCGGGCAGCACACCAAGGTCAATGGGTCGCTCGGCGGTGAGACCTTCGGGACCCGGTCGGTGGCCGTGACGAACATCGTGAGCGTTTGGCCGGGCTCGAAGATGCAGCCGTCACAGATCGGGAGCTCGTCGGCGTCGACGCTCGTCCCGTTCGTACTGGCCCAGACCCCGTCTATCTCGGGCAACTCCGGACTCTCGAGGTGGAGGCGGTAGATGAACGGGCCGAAGCTGCCGGTCGCCTCGTCCCACAGGATCTGCGTGATATCGCCGTTGGCATCGCGCTCGACGCGCAGGTTGGTCGGCGGGCTCGGCGGCACGTAACCGTCCGGCAGCAGCGTCCTGGCAGTGACCGTCGATATGTCGGTCCACCAGTTGGGGTAGGCGCTCGGAACGAACGCCCGCACCGTGACCCTGTACAGGAGGTCCCAGGTGAGGTCGTCGAAGGTGAAGCTCAGCTCGTCCGTCTTTGTCCGTTCGTAGTTGCCGAATGCCTCCAGCGGAATCAGCACGAGGCTGTACTCGGTGGCTCCCTGCACGGGGTCCCACCCCACCGTGATGCTCTCGGGCTGCAGGTCGGTGACCCGCATGTTGGCCGGTGGATCCGGCGGGCCGTCAGACTCGGCGGCCGCCGGTCCGACGCCGAACAGCAGGGTCGACGCGACGACCAGACTGGTGGAGGTCGCGGCGACGGCGGATGCTCGCTTGTTCATCGTGCCTCCTCGAAGGGGCGTGCCGGATGTGACCGGATGGGCTTGTGAGTACTAGGCACGGCGCTACGAATGGGTAGGTTCAGGACGGGCGCGCTGCCTTAGCGTCAGCCTTAATCCACGGCTGCTCGAGCTGGTTGTGTCCCGGGTAGCTCGTAGCGTCGGGTCGCTGCGGTGGGCGGGGCCAGGGCGGGGGGCAGCGCCTCAGCCCACCGCAGCCACCAGCCCAGCTCGGACCGTCACTGATCAGAGGGTCCAGCTGAAGCACTCTGAGCGCGAGGCCGGTTGCCGGCCTTCGTAGAGCCGGTGTGCTCGGGCGTGGTCGTTGCCGGAGTCCAGCTCGAGGTGGGTGGCAGGCCGCGCGGGCCGAGGTCATGGTGTCGACCAGGGTGCCGTCGAGGTCGAACACGACCGCCACTTTGTGGCGTGCGGGTGGGTCCAGGTCAAGCGGTCCTCGTTGGCGGTGGCAGGGGGAGGAGGGGTACCTCCCCCGAGGTACCCCTCCTCGTCGTCGGGTCGGATGACCCGGTGTGCGATGCCTCCTCCTACTGATCGTCTCCGACGACGAACTGGAAGTTCGCCCGGTGCTGGGTGCCGTCGTTCAAGGTGACGATGAGCTGACGACAGGTGTTCACCCAGCTTGCGTCCGTCTCCCACAGGTACTGGTACCGACTCCGCGCCGAGTTGTACGTGAGCGCCGTCTTCCCGGGCTTCTGGGTCGGCGTCGTGATCGCGTACTGGAGCGGCTGCAGCGTCTCGCAGCTGATCTGCTGCGAGGACGGCGAGTGGGCGGGCTTGAGGATGTCCAACCCCAGATTGCCGCCCAGGTTGAATTGAACCGGTACCACGGAGCCGGCATCGACGGTGTTCAGCGCGCTGCCCGACGTGGGCCCGACGAATCCCGCACCCGGGGCCCGGCACCACGGCGGCACGTCGAACGCCTCGGTGTTGTCGTTGCGGTTCGTCGTGCCCTGGACCGCGCTGTAGCCGAGGCCGCGGCGTGCGAACGTGCTCCAGAGGAGGCAGTTGTTGTCCGGCCCACCGGAGCTCTGGGCGAGTGCGAGGTCCGCCGCGATGATCGCGTCGCGGCCCACCACGAAGCCGGGGCCGCACCCCTGCAGCTTCAGACCGTCGGTGACGAGCTGGAGGGCGAGGTTGTTGCCCCCGGCGCTCCAGTCGTCGTAGATGTTCGGGTTGAACCCGTGGCGCTCGATCAGGTTCCAGTTCAGGTCCCACAGGGTCGCCGCCCAGGCATGCCCGATGCCGTGCGGGATCGCCAGCGATCCTCCCGTGATCCATCCGTCGGTCTTGATCCGGTCGTAGGTGAACGGCTGGACGTTCATGTCCCGCGTGTACGGACGCGGCCGGATGCCGGCGCCGTTGCGGTCGTCCTGGAACAACGCGTACGGGCCCATGCCGCGGCCGACCTCGGGGTTGTCCAGCGCCGGGTCCAGCAACATGGTGATCGCGTAGTAGTCGCTCCAGCCCTCGCCCATCTGCTCGTTGCCGGACAGGCAGTTGATGCCCGGCCCGCCGGTGAGCCGGTTCGAGATGCCGTGACCGTACTCGTGGATGATGATCCCG
>JBOGDU010000016.1:0-19020 GCA_050743145.1 Jiangellaceae bacterium
CGGCGTTGGGGTCTCGGTACTCGGGCAGCACACGGGGTCCGAGCACGAGGAGCGCGATCATCACCGGCAGCGCCAGCAGGAAGACCGATCCCCACCAGAAGAACTCGAGCATGACACCGCCCAGAACGGGGCCTATCGCACTGCCTGCCGAGAAGCTCCCGATCCAGACGCCGATGGCGATCGATCGCTGCCTCGGGTCCTGGAACATATGGAAGATCAGCGACAGCGTCGAGGGCGCCAGCGTTGCGCCGGCGATGCCGAGTAGCGCGCGCGTCACGATCAGCATCTCGGCGCTCACCGAGAACGCGGCCAGCACCGATACGGTGCCGAACGCCGCGGCGCCGACCAGCAGGATGCGACGCCGACCGATGCGGTCGCCGAGCGTGCCCATCGTCACCAGCGACCCGGCGACGAAGAAGCCGTAGATGTCGATGATCCACAGCATCTCGGCGCTGGTCGGGCGCAACTCCGCGCTGATGGCGGGAACAGCCAGGTGGAGAACCGTCAGGTCCATCACGTAGAGCAGGCAGGCCAAGGCGAGCACGGTCAACCCGACCCACTCGCGCCGGCCGGCCCGAGGAGCAGCGGTGTCGATCGTCGTCATGGCAGTCCACCTCCGTGTGTCTGCCTTCTCAGACCGCCGACGGCCGCGAAACTCATCGGGCACGTGGCACTGCACTCTGCTTCTGCACGGAGGTCGCAGATTGCGGGCTTGCTAGGCATTGACCTATCGGTGACGAAGTAGGTAAGTTTCCAGCATTGGCACACATAGGTAATCCGTTTACAAAGCCAGGCGCACCTAGTCCCCTGCACGTTCCCTGGGAGGTGGCGCATGTCCGGCCGTGTGCTCGATCGTCCAGCCCGGACCGGCCGACTTCGAATCCTCGTCATGGCCGCGGTGCTCGGCCTGCTGAGCACCCTCACTGCCACCGCGCCCGGCTCGGCGCACGAGACCACTGCGGCGGGAGCGACCGGCGCTACCTCTGCTGTGCGCGACGACCATGTCCCGCACGGCTGGATCGTGAACCGGATCCGGCGCATGACGCTGGAGGAGAAGGTCGGCCAGCTCTTCGTGACCTACGCCTACGGCCCGACCGTCGACACCAATGACCCCCGGAACCAGACCGACCCCCGTGTCGGCGCCGCCAACGCCAGGGAGCTCATCGACAAGTACAAGCTCGGTGGGATCATCTACTTCGCCTGGTCGGACAACGTCAACAACCCGCATCAGATCGCCAACCTGTCCAACGGCATCCAGGACGCTGCATTGAGCCAGCGGATGTCCATCCCCATGCTGATCACGACCGACCAGGAACAGGGCCTCGTGGTCCGTGTGGGCCCGCCGGCAACCCAGTTCCCCGGCAACATGGCGCTCGGGGCCGGCCGCAGCGCTGGTGACGCCTACACGGCAGCCCGTATCACCGGCCAGGAGCTCCGCGCGCTCGGCATCAACCAGAACTACGGCCCCGTCGCCGACGTCAACGTCAACGCGCTCAACCCGGTCATCGGGGTGCGTTCGTTCGGCGAGGACCCGCAGCTCGCGGCCGAGCTCACCGCGGCGCAGGTGGCCGGATACCAGGGGCAGGACGGCGTCGCGGCGACGGCCAAGCACTTCCCCGGCCACGGTGATACCGACACCGATAGTCACACCGGGGTTCCGTGGATCTTCCACTCCGAGGAGGAGTGGTGGGAACTCGACGCGCCGCCGTTCTGGGCCGCGGTCGACGCCGGGATCGGCTCGATCATGACCGCGCACATCATCGTGCCCGGACTGCTGGACGACTGCGACGTCGAGACTCAGGAAGGGTGCGACCCCGCGACGCTCGCCCCGGAGATCCTCACCGGGTTGCTTCGCGACGAGCTCGGCTACGACGGTGTCGTTGTCACCGACTCGCTCGGCATGCAGGGCGTGCGGGACAAGTACGGCGACGACCGGATCCCGGTGCTCGCCCTCAAGGCCGGCGTGGACATGCTGCTCATGGCGCAGGACCTCGAGCTCGCGTACAACTCCGTCCTCGACGCGGTACGCGACGGTGAGCTCAGTGAGCGCCGGATCGACCAGTCCGTCTACCGGATCCTGCGGCTGAAGTTCCAGCGCGGCCTGTTCCACAACCCCTTCGTCGACGTGGACAAGGTGGACGACGTCGTGGGCGTCCCCGAGCACTATGCCGAGGCCCAGCGGATCACCGACGCCACGACCACGCTGGTGGCCAACGACGCCGACCTCCTCCCCCTCGCCGCGGATTCGCGCAACGTCCTGGTCACGGGGTGGGGGGTCGCCACCACCCAGACGCTCGCGAACGCCATCGGGCGGCGCGGCCCCACCTCCGAGGTCTACCAGACCGGCGCCAATCCCAGCCAGGCGGTGATCGACCACGCCGTGGCCCGGGCGGAGGCGAACGACCTTGTGGTCGTGACCACGATGAACGCCTGGAATCCGAACCGCCAGCGGGACCTGGTCAAGGCGCTGGTCGCGACCGGCAAGCCGGTCGTCGTCATCGGGGTGCGCGACGCCTACGACATCGCCTACTTCACCGAGGCGGAGACCTACCTGGCCACGTACTCCTACACGGTGAGTGCGCTCGAGGCGGTGACGAAGGTGCTGTTCGGCGAGATCGCACCGGTCGGCAGGCTCCCCGTCACGATCCCGATCGCCGGTGACCCCGACACCGCACTGTATCCGTACGGCCACGGCCTGGGCTACTGACCGCCCGGCCCGTGATCGCGAACCTGTTCGTGACGAGAGGAGAGAACCATGCGACGGAGGGATGTCCTAGCAGGCCTGTTCGGGATCGCAGGCGCGCCGGTCCTTGGCGGGGCGACCGCGGCGGCAACGCCGGCTCAGGCCAAGCCCAAGAAGGTTCTCACCGGCTTCGAGGTGCTCCAGGAGAGCGGATACGACGCCCTGCGTGGGCAGCGGGTCGGGGTCATCTCCAACCCGACAGGCATCCTGCCCGACCTTCGACACGAGGTCGACGAGATGGTGAGCAGTGGCGAGGTCGACATCGTGGCCGTGTTCGGCCCGGAACACGGCTTCCGCGGCACCTCGCAGGCGGGCCAGGGCGAGGAGTTCTTCATCGACGAGAAGACCGGACTGCCGGTCTACAACGCGTACAACGACGCAGACCGGATGTCCGAACTGTTCGACGAGGTCGGTCTCGACACGGTGGTCTTCGACATCCAGGACGTCGGCGCCCGCTTCTACACCTTCATCTGGACGATGTACCTGGCCATGGAGGCCGCCGCAGAGACCGGCAAGCGGTTCGTCGTCCTCGACCGGCCCAACCCGATCACCGGCCGGCAGGCCATGGGACCCGTGCTGCACCCGGAGCACGCCACGTTCGTGGGACTGAAGCCGATCAGCCAGCAGCACGGGATGACGGTGGGTGAGCTGGCGCAGCTGTTCAACGCCGAGTTCCTCCCCGAGGCAGTCGGCACACAGGTCGACCTCGAGGTCGTGCCGCTACGCCACTGGTTCCGCGACATGTGGTACGAGGAGACCGGTCTGCCGTGGGTCATGCCGTCGCCGAACATGCCGACCGTGGACACGGCGACCGTGTACCCGGGCACGTGCCTGTTCGAGGCCACGGCGCTGTCCGAAGGCCGCGGAACGACCAGGCCGTTCGAGCTGATCGGCGCACCGGAGATCGACCACCGCTGGGAGGAGGCTCTCAACGCCCGGCAGATACCCGGGGTGAGCTTCCGGGAGGCGTACTTCAACCCGACCTTCTCCAAGCACGCGGGCAACGTCTGCGGCGGGGTCCAGGTCTATGTCCACGACCGGGACACCTACGACCCCATCCGCACCGGCCTGACGATGATCATCGCCGCCCGCCAGGAGTTTCCGCAGTACCGCTGGCGTAGTCAGGACGGGCCCACGTCGTTCTGGCTCGACAAGCTCACCGGATCGGACCGCGCCCGCCTGGCCATCGACGCCGGCGCCGACATCGACGAGGTCGTCGACGGATGGCAGGACGAGTTGGCCGAGTTCCGCAAGGTCCGCGAGAAGTACCTCATCTACCTGAAGGTGCGCCGTGGAGGGCACTGGGAGAGCTAGGGCGCTCCCGCTCGCCCGCCCTCGCGGCGACCACGCACTCTGGCACCCGGGGTGGCTTCATCAGCAGCTCGGACCGAGGAGGACCCATGCGTCGCACGAGACTGGCAACTCTGCTGGCTGGCGTGTTGGCAACCGGCGTCGTCGCCGGCGCGCCGGCGGAAGCCGGCGGCCCCGACCTCGAAGGACTCGAGGAAGGGCCCCCGACGGTCACGGGAGCGGACCTGACGTTCTCCCATCCGGCCCGAACGCTCCGTTACGGCACGGCCAGCGAGGCCGGGCTGATCGAGGAGCAGGTGGACCGGATCGTGCCGAGCGCCGCGGCGTACATGGAGCCGGGAGGCCCCAGTGGTCCCAACCCGTCTCACCCGGGGTTCGCTGTGCTGGCCGCCCGCAACGGTGTGATCGTCGAGCACGATGCCAGGGGCTACGCGCTGCGGTACGGGGGATGGAATGCATCCACCGGGACCGCCGTGGAGCTTCCGCCTGACGAGTGGGAGCCAATGCAGCCGGACACGATCTTCGACATGGCCTCGGTCACCAAGCTGTTCACCTCGGTCGTCGTTGCGCAGATGGCCGAGCGCGGTGAGATAGACCTCGGCGCACCGGTCGCCCGCTACCTGCCCGAGTTCGCGCAAGCCGACCCGGCCAAGGCCGGCATCATCGTTCAGCAGCTGCTCACCCACACCTCGGGCATGGTCGCCTGGATGAACCTGTACGGCCTGCCCGACGACGATGCCAGGATGCAGGCCATCTATGAGTCGCCGCTGCGGCGCCCACCGGGCAGCGGATATGAGTACTCCGACCTCAACCTCATCGCCCTCGGCAAGCTCGTCGAGCGGGTCACCGGCGACTCGTTCGACCAGGTCGTCGCCGAGCGGATCACCCTGCCGCTGGGCATGGTGGACACCGGCTTCAATCCGCCGACGTCCGAGCAGCACCGCATCGCGGCGACCGAGTACATGCCATGGACCGGCCGCGGCATCGTCCGGGGTGAGGTGCACGACGAGAACGCCTGGTCGTTCGGCGGCGTGGCCGGGCACGCGGGGATCTTCTCCACCGTGTCCGACATGGCGATCTTCGGGCAGATGGTCCTCAACGGCGGCCGCTACGGCGACGCCCGGATTCTCAGCGAGGACTCGGTCCGAGCGATGCTGACCAATCTCAACGCAGGCCTGGGTGGCTCGGCGGCGCGCGGCCTGGGATGGCAGCTCGAGCAGTGGTTCTATATGGACGCGATGACCTCGCCCGTCACCACCGGCCACACCGGATTCACCGGCACGTCGCTGGTGGTGGACCCCTTGTCGAACTCGCTGCTGGTACTGCACACCAACCGGGTCCACCCGACTCGCAACTGGGGGACGGCCAGCAGTTACCGCCGCGCTCCGGCCCGTGACATGGCCCGCGCCGTGCCGGTCCGGCCGGCTGTGGGCCACGATGCCTGGTACTCCGGCCAGCAGGATGCAACGACGGTCACCCTGACCGCGCCGTTGCCGGCGCCGGCAGAAGGCGCCAGGCTCGAGTTCCGGCTCTGGTACGACACCGAGTCCACTGACATCGGACGTCTCCTGGCGTCCACGGACAACGGGTCGAGCTGGGCGTTGGTCCCGATGAACCTGCGAACGGCGACACATCGGTGGTCGACCGCCGGGACCTTCTCCGGTTTCGAGGGCCGCCAGTGGCTGTCCGCCGGTGCCGAGCTGCCCGACGGCGCGACTCACGTGCGGTGGAGCTATGCCTCGGACTCGCTGTACCAGGGGCGCGGGGTCTATGTGGACAAAGTGCTCGCCGTAGGCCGTACCGGTGTCCTGTTCAACGGCGAGAGGCCGGCCGACGCGGAGCGGTTCGAGTCCGACGGCTGGATCGAGTCGTCCAACTGATCGATCCGAGAATGATCACGCGTACCTGTACGAAGAAATCATTGACGTCAATCGTCCGACGCAGGTAACTTTCCAACATGTCGAAAGCGCCGCAAGGCGTCAGGAAGACCCGCGCGGCGCGCGGGCGCGGTTCCGTAACCAGCGAGAACCCGTCGCCGAACGCGGTCGTGCGGGTGCGCGCCTTGCTGCCGTCCCTCCCCCCGGCTGAGCGGCGGGTAGCGCAGAAGCTCGTTGACGATCCTGCCAGCGTTGCGGTCTCGACCATCAGCGAGCTGGCCCGCGCGTGCGATACGTCCGAGACGACCGTGATCCGCTTCTGCCGGGCGATCGGCTTCTCTGGCTATCCGGAGCTCCGGTTCACGCTCGCAACCGAGATTGGCCGGGCCGAGGGCACCGATCGCAACGGGCGCGTGGTGAGTAGCGACATCAGCCCCGGTGACACGCTGGAGCAGGTCGTCGAGAAGATCGCCTTCGCCGATGCCCGGGCTGTGGAGGAGACGGCTGCCCAACTCGACACCGCCATCCTCGAACGCGTCATCGACGCGATCGTCGCAGCGCGCCGCGTCGACATCTACGGCGTCGCCGCCAGCGCCTGCGTCGCCTTGGACTTCCAACAGAAGTTGCACCGCATCGGCCGAGTGGCGTTTGCATGGTCGGACACCCACCTCGCCCTCACGTCGGCGGCCCTCCTGGGCCCGGGCGATGTGGCCGTCGGCATCTCCCATACCGGCGTGACCCGCGACACGGTCGACGCGCTCGCCGAAGCACGCGCGCACGATGCCACGACGGTGGCACTCACCAACTTCCCGCGCTCGCCGATCACCGGCGTCGCCGACTTCGTGCTGACGACGGCAGCCCGCGAGACGACCTTTCGCTCCGGGGCGACTGCGAGCCGCCTCGCCCAGCTCACCGTGGTGGACTGCGTGTTCGTCGGCGTAGCTCAGCGGACGTATGACGAAACGCTCGAGGCGCTCACCGTGACCTACGACGCGGTACGCAGCCGCCGTCTACGTCCGGAACGGGGACGGAAGTGACGAGCCAGTCCGGGCCCGATCAGCGGCCAATCGTCCGGCTGGATCCGCTCGAGGCGCCCACTGAGGGCCGAAACCCGCGGACCACCGAGATCGATTTGCTCCCGACCCTCGGGATGCTGCAGCTCATCAACGACGAGGACGCGCTGGTCGCACACGCGGTGCGGGCCGCTCTGCCGGAGCTCGCGCGGGTCGTAGACCTCGGGGTCGAGGCGCTGCGCTCCGGCCACCGCATCCACTACTTCGGGGCCGGCACGTCGGGGCGCCTTGGCGTTCTCGACGTGGCCGAGCTCCTCCCGACCTACACGTTCGAGCCCGGCCGGGTCGTCGCCCACCATGCCGGGGGCACGCGAGCGCTCATGGACGCCGTCGAGGACATCGAGGACGACGGGGACCTCGGAGCCGCGGATGCCAGCGGCGTTCACGCGGGTGATCTCGTCGTCGGCCTCACCGCCAGCGGCCGTAGCCCCTACGTCCTCGGCGCCTTGCGCAGGTCGGCGGCCGCAGGGGCCGCCACCGTCCTGGTGAGTTCCAACCCGCAGGCTCCCTACGGGCGGGAAGTCGACGTGGACGTCGCTGTCGACACCGGGCCGGAGGTGATCGCCGGGTCTACCCGAATGAAGGCCGGCACCGCGCAGAAGTTGGTGCTCAACGCCTTCTCGACGGCGGTCATGGTCCGGCTGGGTCGCACCTACTCGAACCTGATGGTCCACATGACGGTCACCAACGCGAAGCTGCGTGGGCGGCTGGTCACGATCCTCATGGATGCCACCGGTGAGGATCAGCGCACCTGCGAGCTGGCGCTGATCTCCGCCGGGGGCGACTGCAAGGTCGCGCTGGTCTGCCTGCTCGCCGGTGTTCCGCCCGAGCAGGCCGCCGCGGCCCTGGACGCGGCGGAAGGAGTCGTTCGCAGGGCCCTCTCCCTGCTCGACTCGTCATCTGGCAGTCCCTCCCGTCCCTGAACAGATAGCCGTCCCGAGATACCACGAGGAACTTCCCCGAAGGGGTTGCCATGGCCTCAGCGCGAAGCCCGCACTCGACCTCCACAACCAGCTAAGCGCACGGAAGGAAACCAGATGTCCACGAACATCGAACGCAGCACCGCCTCCCGTCGTACGTTCCTACAGCGTGTGGCCCTCAGCGGCCTGGCCGTTGGCCCCGGCAGCGCATTTCTCGCAGCGTGCGCGGGCGGCGGGGGCGACGACGAGGAGCCGGACGCTGCCGGATCCCCCCGACCGACCGGCGACGCCGACAACCCGCTCGGCATCGACCCCAACGGCGAAGTCGAGATCTTCATCTTCGACGGCGGCTTCACCGACCGGTACGCCGTCGAGGTCCACGAGCCGATCCTTCAGGGCAAGTGGCCAGACCTCACCATCAACCACAATGCGGCCGTCGACATCGGCACTGAGCTGCAGGCTCGGTTCGTATCAGGCGATCCGCCGGACTTCGTCAACAACTCCGGTGACGGTCAGATGGACACGGCTCAGCTCATCGCGGACGGCCAGCTGGCTGACCTGTCGCCGCTCCTGGACGCCCCGAGCTGGGACGACTCGAACGTCACGGTCCGGGACATCCTGGTGCCTGGCACGGTAGAACTCGGAACCTACAGCGGCACTCCGTACGTGTTGAACTACGCGTACACCGTCTTCGGCCTGTGGTACAACAAGACGCTGTTCGACAGCAACGGCTGGTCCGCGCCGCGGACCTGGGACGAGATGCTCGGTCTGTGTGCCGAGATCCAGGCCGCCGGCATCTCGCCATGGACATATCAGGGTGTGACCGCGCCGCGCTACATGAACTGGCCGCTCCTGACGATGGCGATCAAGCAGGCCGGGCCGGACATCATGGTTCCGATCGACAACCTCGAGGAGGGCGCCTGGCGACAGGACGCCATTCTGCAGTCAGCCGAAGCCATCCACCAGCTCGCGGAGAACGGCTACTTCATGCCCAACACGGAGGGCATGGACTTCCGTGACGCGCAGGCGGCCTGGGCGCGTGGCGAAGCGGCCATCGTGCCCTCCGGTTCCTGGTTGGAGAACGAGGAAGCGGACGCCATTGCCGAGGACGCGGAGTTCGAGATGGCCTACATGCTCGAGCCGATTCTCGACGACAACGCAGTCATGCCATACGAGACACTGCGGGCCACCCCGGGTGAGCCGTACATCGTTCCGGCGGACGCCGCTCACCCCGAGGCCGGCATGGAGTACATGCGGGCGATGCTCTCGCTCGAAGGTGCGCAGGGCTTCACCAACATGGTCAACAGTCTGACCTCCGTGCTCGGCGCGGCCGATGGTGTCGCCATCGAGTCCCCCGGCCTCGGCTCTGCAGTAGCCGCCTTCGCTGCGGCAGGCGAGAATGTCGTCAACTGGTTCTACCCATCGTGGTATCCGACGATGGAGAATCCGGGCATCGACCAGGCCACGGCCCGGTTGCTGACTGGGGACTTCACGCCAGAGCAGTGGGCCGACGAGTGTGAAAACGTGGCGAGGGCGATCCGTGAGGACGACTCCATCCCGAAGGAGACCCGCTAGCGACCGAGTGGCCCGTTGCTCCCGGCCGGGCTGTCGGCCTGTGCCACAGCCCGGCCGGCGGTCCCGGCCCACCGTCAGGGCGTTCCACGTGTAAGGAAGCGACAGGTCATGCGACACGGTAAGTACCCGTTCATCCTGGCCTTCCTCCTGCCGGGAGTCGTGATCTACGGCGTCTTCATGTTGTCGCCCTACATCCAGGCCATCTGGTTCTCATTCACCGACTGGAGCGGGTTCGCGAGGACACAGGCCTTCATCGGCCTGGACAACTACCGACGGATGCTCGACGACGAGCAGCTGCTGACGGCGCTGCGCAACAACTTCATCCTGCTGGTGTTCGTCCCCATCGTCACCATCGCGCTCGGGTTGTTCCTGGCCTCCATGTTGAACGTTGGCGGCCGTCGGAGGCGCGGTGCCGTTACCGGTGTCCGCGGTTCGGCGGTTTACAAGATCATTTACTTCTTCCCCCAGGTCCTGTCGGTCGTCATCGTCGCCATCGTGTTCAAGTACGTCTTCGCCCCGTCGAACGCGGGCGGCATCCTGAACAACTTCTTCCACGCGATCGGGGTGGACAGGCTCTTCGAGTTCTGGCGCGGCGAGGGCCGGGGGGAGATTCTGTGGCTCGGCGAGCCAACGTTTCTGATCTGGGTCGTCGCCATCGTGATGATCTGGTCGTTCGCCGGCTTCTACGTGATCCTCTTCTCCGCTGCGATGCAGTCCATCCCTCGCGACATCTACGAGGCGGCGCTGCTCGACGGCTCGAACCGGTTCACCACGTTCCGGACAGTGACGGTGCCACTGGTGTGGGACACCGTCCAGGTCGGCTGGGTGTACATGGCGATCCAGGCCATGGACGGCTTCGCACTGGTGCACATCATGCTCGGCGTCAATGGCGGCCCACAGGGACAAGGTGACGTACTCGGCGTCGCCGTGTACCGCGCCGCGTTCCAGCAGTCGAACTTCGCCTATGCCGCGGCGATCGGCGTCCTCCTCCTGCTGTTGACGATGGCGATATCTCTGACGTTCATGCGAGCTCTGCGCCGCGAGAGGGTGGAGTTGGCATAGCGGTGGTGACTACTCCGACCAGACAGCGCGCGCCGGGCCCGCCCGAACGCGGCCGGGAACCGACTCGCCACGAGCCAGGTGTCGGTATCGGCGCCCGAGCCCTCAGTGTCCTCAACGGAGGCTTCCTGCTGGTATGGGGATTGATCGCTACGCTCCCGCTGCTCTGGGGAATCCTGAGCGCGTTCAAGACCAACACGGAGTTCCGGCTCGATCCCACGGGGCTGCCCTCCGGGTTCGAGTGGGACAACTTCGTGAGGGCATGGGACCGGGCGAACATCGGCCAGTACTTCGTCAACAGCGTGATCGTCGTCTCGATGTCGCTGACCATGACGATGCTGTTCTCCGCCATGACAGCGTACGTGCTCGCACGGTACGACTTCCCGGGCAACCGCCTCGTGTACTACGGATTCGTCGTGGGGTTGATGTTCCCGGTGTTCCTGGCGCTGGTGCCGCTGTTCTTCGTGGTCGACAACCTCGCGAACCTGCCGCTCGTCGGGCAGTTCCTGGGCCTGAACAGCTACCTGAGTCTCGCCCTGGTGTATACGGCCTTCTCCATGCCGTTCACCGTGTTCTTCCTGACAGCATTCTTCCGGACGCTGCCGAACACGGTCGCCGAGGCGGGCATCATCGACGGTTGCACGCACTTCTCCCTGTTCCTTCGCATCATGCTGCCGATGGCCAAGCCCGGTCTGGTGAGTCTGGCGCTGTTCAACTTCCTCGGGCATTGGAACCAGTACGTCCTGCCGTTGGTCATCATGCAGACGGACGAAAAGAGGGTGCTCGCCCAGGGTCTGGCGTCGCTGACCGCCTCCACCGGGTTCCGCGCCGACTGGACGGCACTGTTCGCTGGGCTCGTCATTGCCTTGCTGCCCGTGCTGATCGTCTACGTCCTGTTCCAGAAGCAAGTCCAAGCCGGCCTTACCGCCGGACTACTCAAGTAACGCCGGCCCAGGGTCGCCGCCCGACCTGTCCAGTCGACGATCTGGGATGCTCCGCTGCGGCCAGGTGCGATGAGTTCCGCCCGTGCCCGCGGTCTCATCCACGTGGACCGATCCTCGCGTCGGACCGTCCGTGTGGTCGTGCGCGCGACGCTGACGCCCGGCGACGTTCGCTCGCTGGCCGATCAGGTGGTCCGGCAGCTCGGCCGCGGAGACGTGGCCGAGATTCTCGTCGACGTGAGCGGCGTGCGGACGCCCGATGTCGCCCACGTCGACGCGCTCGCTCGGCTACATCTAGGCGCTCGCCGGCACGGCAGCCACGTCCGACTGGTCGGCCCGTGTCCCCGGCTGCTGGAACTGCTCGCTCTCGTCGGTCTCGATGACCTGCTGCCGATTGACGACAGGGCGTCAGGCGACCTTCATCGGGAGGCCGAACATCGGGAACAACCGGTCGACGTCGAGGTAGGTGTTGATCCCGGTGACCCGAGAGCCTGACGTCTCGAGCACGACGAGACCCCAAGCCTCACGGCCGGCTTGCTTGTACTGTCCGAACGCGGGCATGCCGTTGGCATACGTAGGGACCAGCCGTGAACCACGGCAGCCGACGCCGGGCCCGATCAGCCAGGTGAGGATCTCGGCGACACCGCTCAGCCACAGCTCGAGCGGCGGCATCGTCATGCGGGCGTCCTCGCGCAGGAGGGCGGCGAGCGCGTCGAGGTCGTACCGCTCGAATGCATCCACGTAGCGCGCGAGCAGGGCCTGCTGTTCCTCGTCCAGCGGCCGCAGCGGGTCGCCCTCGTCGGCCTGCGTGGTGGCCAGCGTGGCCCTCGCCCGCTGGAGCGCGCTGTTGACCGAGGCGGTCGTCGTGTCGAGCAGGTCGGCCACCTCGGCCGCGGACCAGCTCAGCACCTCACGCAGGATCAGCACGGCCCGCTGCCGCGGCGGCAGTTGCTGCAGCGCGGTGACGAACGCGAGGCGGATCGACTCCCGGGCCAGAGCCACGTCTGCGGGATCACCGCCCGACACGAGGACCCGGTCGTCGGCAACGGGCGTGATCCAGGTCGGCTCGGGAAGTGACGTGAGTACCGGCGAGCTAGCGGACCAGGCTGGGCCGAGGTCCATCGGACGCGCACGGCGCTGGCTGCCGCCCAGCATGTCGAGGCAGACGTTGGTGGCTATCCGGTACAGCCAGGACCGCAGCGCAGAACGGCCCTCGAAGCGGTCGATGCCGCGCCAGGCCCGGACCAGCGTCTCCTGCACCGCGTCCTCGGCGTCGAAGGCGGAGCCGAGCATGCGGTAGCAGTAGCCGGTCAACTCGCGGCGATACCGCTCGAGCTGCTCGGCAGTCTCTGCTGGCGGGACGGCGCGCGTGGCATCAGGCGTGCGGTGGACTTCGGTCATCGTCAGCTTCTCGGGTCGGCGTCGTTACGCTCCGACGAACGTACCCCAGGCACCTGACAGGCAACCCGCCCCGATGAGGAGCCGTCAGCGGTGCGCCCCGATCCGGGGCCACTGCGTTAGATGGTGGTGGCGACGGATGTCGTGAGGTCCGGCGGCGCGTCGGTCTCCTCGTTCGGCATGAGGATCCACAGGACCGGATAGATCAGCAGCTGGCTGCCGGGGATGACGAGCAACACGAGCAGGAACAGCATCCGCGCCGCCCACGGCTCGAGGCCGAAGCGCCGGCCCAACCCCGCGCACACACCGGCCAGGATGCGGCCGTCGCGGGGCCGGACCAGGCCCTGCCGCCGGAAGCCGTCGTGGATGTCGGTCATCAGATCTCCTTGATTACGGGTAGCGTCACCCCTTCAGCGTGCTGCCCCGGCACACGTCGGAACATCCGGAAGCACCCTGAAGCGCCCCTGAGATCTCCATGGGAATGACCACGGGGTCGACCACAATCTCGTCTCGAGGAAGCCCAGAAACCAGCCGGGTTCATCAGGCGAGAGGCGGGGGTACGAACCCCTCGACCACGAACCAGCGTGAGAACCTCTCGGCCTCGGTGAAGTGTGCGAAGACGTCGTGACGCGAGCCGTCAAGGCTTCGGGTGACGGTGCACTCTCCGTTCCGGTCCTCAGACTCATGGGTCCGAGGAAGACCTGCCTGGCATCTGCCGCGGAGGCGCGACGCGGAAGTGGGAGACGGTCTTCTCGCGGTCGACGAGGTACGGATCGTCCTCTGGGTAGTACTTGGCGGTCTCGATGTCGTCACCGGCGAATGCTCTGATGTCCTCGATGTCGTGCCACCAGCTCAGGGTGATCAGTTCAGTGCGTCCGTCCCCGAGGTCCCGGGTGAGAAGCTGGGCTCCCTCGTTACCGGGGGTCTGGCGGTATTCGGCCATCCCGGTCCGCTCCACGATGTCGACGTACTCCGCGGCCTTCTCGGTCCTGACCCATCCCCGCCACATGCGCGCGATCACGACGTCTCCTTTGGACTGCGATACCTGCGGCTCAGCTCTGATGCTGGGGCATCTCCGACATCCTCGGCACGCCCCCGGCCGCGTCCTCCACCTGGTCGATGTGCGCCACCGAGCGTTCGATCAACTCGGTCAGGACCTTGCGGTCCAGGTCCGCGAGACGCTTCACGTAGACGCACGACTTACCGGTCTTGTGTGGGCCCAGCTTCTCGAGCAGGTCGTCGTACCCGACCACTCCCGACATCAGGTAGATCGTGAGGTTGGCCTTGCGCGACGCGAAGCCGACCTTGAACCAGTCGCCCTCGCGACCCGACGCGTAGCGATAGTGGTAGGTGCCGAACCCGACCATGGACGAAGTCCAGAGCCTCGGCTCTTCTCCCGTGATCGCGTGCATCAGTCCCAACAATGCGCGGCAGTCCTCGCGTCGGGCCTCATCCTCGATGCCGTCGACGAATCCCGTGACGTCCCCCGGTTGAGCACTGTCTGCAGCCACATTTGGAGGCTACCGGCCATGGCTCAGGCGGAACCTCGTGCGTGGGTACTGCTTCCGCTGGCCGCGATTCGGGTCGCTGGAGGATCGGGAGACGTCGAGGCGTGATCCAGCGGCCGGCTACGCGGGCGGTGGACAGTCCACAGCGCTATTTCGGGCATGCGATGCCCGGCGTCACCAACTCGTCAGCAGTCGAGTAGTGCTGGCCAGGTCGCTGCACTCATGCGTCGCGTAAGGGTCTCCGGCGCGCCCTGACCAGCACCGGCTCAGGCCGCGTAACCCTCCAGGAGGTGCGCCAGCTCCCTTGGGCGACTGAGCGCGACACAGTGGCCGGCCGCGATCTCGTCCGGAACGATGTCCAGACGCTCGGCTACCAGCCGGCGAAAGAAGTCGGCCGGGAGGAAGCGGTCCTCAGTGGGAGATATGTCGCTTTTGCGCAATCTGCTAGCGTGACTGTCGCGTCCGGCGCACGGGACACCCGGAGCCGTGTCGGCACCCTGAATAATGGACCGCTGCATGAGACTTCGGCCAACCATGTCGTCACCAACCGAGGACTCGCCGTGATCCGCAGCCCGCAGCCTGCCATCGATATCTCCGACCGCGGCTGACACCGCGGTTCGAGCATGGTCGGAACAAGCGCGCCGCGCATCCTCACTCCTGACCAGCGACCGCGGGTATTCGTCAGTTCGACCTTGCAGGAGCTTGCCGACGAGCGCGCCACCGCCCGGGCGGCGATCGAGGCCCTGCGGCTGATACCGGTGATGTTCGAGCTTGGTGCGCGGCCACATCCGGCGCGCGCGCTGTACCGGGCTTACCTGGCACAGAGCCACGTCTTCGTAGGCGTGTACTACGGCCGATACGGCTGGGTCGCGCCTGGCGAGGAGGTCTCTGGCCTGGAGGACGAGTACCGGCTGTCTGGCCGCCTGCCGCGCCTGGTCTACATCAAGGCGCCGGCGCCCGATCGGGAATCCCGGCTCGACGAACTCCTGTCCCGGATCCGCGACGAAGACACGGTCTCCTACAAGACCTTCGGTAGTACAGACGAATTCCAGCAGCTGCTTCGTGAAGATCTGGCCGTGCTGCTTGCCGAGCGCTTTCTGCTTCCCGCCGCCACCGAGGACACCGGGGCGGTCTCGGCCACGACCTTGCGCAAGACCACGCCGATTCCTACGCCCGTGAGCAGCCTGCTCGGGCGGAACGGAGAAATCGCCGCGGTAGAGGACCTGCTCGCCTCCGGTGCGCGCCTCGTCACGGTCACAGGTCCGGGCGGGATCGGTAAGACCCGGGTGGCCCTTGAGGCAGCGCGCCAGGTGTCCGCCCAGGACTCGGGCTCTGTTTCGTTTGTCTCCCTTGAAGGGGTGGAGGATCACACCGCCGTTCTGTCCGCGATGGCTTCGAGCATCGGGCTCGGGCTCGACGGTGGATTGCCGGCGCTCGACGCGCTGGCAGCCGCCTTCGCGGATCGACCGTTCTTACTTGTCCTCGACAACTTCGAGCAGGTCCAACGTGCGGCTGGCGACGTCGCTGGATTGCTTGCCCGCTGTCCACGCGTGTCGGTACTGGCCACGAGCCGGGCTCCGTTGAAGATCAGAGGCGAGCAACTGGTTCCAGTCGGACCGCTCCAGCTACCCGCGAACCACGACAGAACCGCCGTAGAGCAGTCGCCCGCTGTTCGGCTCTTCGTCGACCGGGCCAGGGCCGTGCGCCCGGGCTTCTCTCTCGATGACACGAGGGACACGGACGCGGTCGTGGAGCTGTGCCGGCGGCTGGACGGAATCCCGCTGGCGCTCGAACTGGCCGCAGCGCGCAGCGCCCTCCTCGCACCCCGGGTCCTGCTCGACCGGATCGGGACCGCACTCGACTTGGGTGCGGGAGCGACCGACCTGCCGGCCCGACAGCGGACCCTGCGCGACACGCTGGCTTGGAGTCAGCAGTTGCTTTCCTCAGCACAGAGCGCGCTGCTCGCTCGATTGTCGGTGTTCGCAGCGCCGTGGACGCTCTCCGACGCGGAGGCGGTGGCTGACCATGCTGCTGGCGACGTTCTGGATGACGTCGCCGTGCTGGTGGAGAACAACCTGGTCGTACCCGCGCCAGATGCGCCTGGTGAGCCACGGTTCCGTTTGTACGAGACCATGCGGGCCTACGCGTCCGAACTGCTCGAGGAGGCAGCCCGCGAGCAGGCCGAGGCAGCCTACGTCGCACGGTTGACCCGGCAGGGCGCCGTGCTGTCCGCTCGCATCCGCTCCTCTGACCACGAGCGGTGGATGGCAGAGTTCCGACTGGTCTGGCCGGACCTGCGGCGAGCTTGGGAACTTGCCCTGCAACGCGAGGACGCCGAGTCGACGTGCCTTGCGTCGATGAGTGTGGTGCCGCTGTGGCTCAACGGTCGTGTGCTCGAGGCATACGACCTGCTCGCGGCTTCGATCAGGCTCGCCGACGAGGCACTGCCACGCCGGCACGGCGATCTGATGGTCGTGTCAACCCAAGCGCTGTATCACCTTGGCGACTTTGACCGGGCCGGCGAACTCCTCGACCGGCTCGAACGGGACGTCCCGGCACCGACGGATCCCGACCTGGTCGGGGTGGAACCGATCCTGCGCGGCTTGATCGCCATGGCGGCAGGAGACCTCGACGGCAGCGAGCGGGAGCTCCGACGGTCGGTGGAGTTGTTGGAATCGGAGAAGGCCTCCAGTACGGGCTGGCTCGAAGCCTACGCCCATACCGGTGTCGGCACAGTTCTCGCGCTGCGTGGTGACGTCGACGGTGCCATCCGCGAGCTCACGGTGGCGCGCGAGCTCGGCCGCGACTTTGGCAACGTCGGTGCCGAGATGGAGTCGCAGGTGTTCGAGGCAGATCTGCACCTCGCTTCGGGGCGCCGTCACAAAGCTCGCGAGCTGCTCGAGTCGGCCTGCGCTCTGGTGGAGCTGCGGCCCTTCTACGAAGGGAACGCCTACTGCCTCGAGGAGGTGGCGGCGTACGCGGCCGCCGGCGGTAACGCGACCGGTGCCGCCCGGTTGCTGGGTCTGGCACAGGCCCTCCGCGATGTTCTGGGAACTCGCAGCTGGGCATTACTCAAGCCCATGAGCGAGCGAATCCACGATGCGGTGCGGTCGACATCGCACGGGTCATCGTTCGATGCCGCGTTCGCCGAGGGGCGCAGCCTCGACCCGCGTTCAGGTGCGGCGCTCTGCCGGAGCGCCCTCGTGCATCCCGTCGCTCCCGCTGGCAACTTCGCGGCCGATCGCACCTAGACGCGCCAGCGTCGCCGCCGGTGCCCTCCGACGGCGTGGACATCCGCTCCACAACGGGCCAGCAGGGCCCTTGAACTTCGGAGATGCCTGTGGAGCTGAGGGGATTCGAACCCCTGACCCCCTCGATGCGAACGAGGTGCGCTACCGGACTGCGCCACAGCCCCCGGAACCCGCGCAAGGATAACAGCCGGGCTGGCACGGCTCCGAATCTGTACAGTGCGCTCAGTCGCCGACGGCGCGCCGACGTTCGGGCAGGTCGTCGGCGTTCTGCGGCGGTCCTTCGACGGCGACGGCTTGCCGGGCGCGCGGCAGCGCGATCCATCCGTCTGGGTCGAGGCGTCCTGACGTCCAGGCACCCGGTTGCGACAGGTCGATCCTGCGGCTGCCGGGATCCGGCGCCTTCGCCTTCGTGACGTAGGTCGGTAGCGGCACCGGCACCGGCTCCCAGGCGTCCGGGTCCTCCGGGGCGACGGGCTCGGGTTCGTCGAGCACGGCGATCCGACGAACGGGCACAGCCGCCGCGCGCGGCGCACGTCGACGCCTGACCGCTCGGCGACGTGCCTCCGCCACGGCAGCACGGTGGGCGAGCATCAGGAACACCGCGAGCATCACGACGGGAACCGCCACGGCCCAGCCGGGCAGTCGCCCGGCGACGGTCGCCAGCACGCTGACCCCCAGCACGAACGTCAGGATCAGCAGCACCCGACGACGGCGTTGCGCGGCTACGCCGAAGTCACGGTCGTGACGGCTGCGCAGGACGGGCGCGTCATTCGAGGAGTCGTCGACGGCAGGCGCCGAGGGGTGATGCGCGCGCGATCCACCGACGCGCCGAAGCTGGTCCGGGTGTGGCAGAACACGTACGCCGCGGGCGAGGTCCACCTCGCGGGCGTGCTCGACCTCCTCGTTTCGCCGAACCCATCGAGGCACCAGAACGGCGGCCCAGGCGGCCACGATCGCCGCGTAGATCAGCCCGCTGGATCCCACGCCACCCGACGCTACGGGTCGCCGCGGCGACCTCGGCGGATCCGGGTCGGTGTGTCGCCAGTAACAGATGTGACGCGCGGGACGGCGGCCAGTGGACTTCACCAGGTTTGGGGACGGTTCACCAGGTTCATGCGCCTGGTGAACGGTCCACCAGGGTGGTGAACGTGATCAACGGACGGGCTGGCCGTCAGGCCGGCTGGCGCGCGGACGACGAGAGGGCGTCATTGCGCAGCGGACTGGCGCGACGCACGCCAGCGAAGCAGCAACCCGCCGGGCACCTCGTCGGCGGTCAGCGCGAACGACAGGTGGTCGCGCCAGTCGCCGTCGATGTGCAGGAAGCGCTCGCGGATGCCCTCCTGCCGGAAGCCGAGCTTCTCGAC
>JBOGDU010000017.1:0-7534 GCA_050743145.1 Jiangellaceae bacterium
GCCTCGTTCGAGTACGGACTGGGCGCGGTGCTCACAGACGCCGACCTCGACGGCGACCTCGACCTGTACGTCGCCAACGACACCAAGCCTGACCGCCTCTACGACAACGTGCCGTGGCCGGGTGGGATCGAGGCCGATCCGGCCGGGCTGGGGTTCCGGTTCGAAGAACTCGCCGGCAAGGCCGGCGTCGCCGATCCGGGAGCGGGGATGGGGGTCGCGGCCGGCGACGACGACGGCGACGGCCTCAAGGACCTGTTCGTCTCGAACGCGCGGTCGCAGGTGCACGGGATGTTCCGCGGCCAGGTCTCGGACGTGGTCGACCCGTCCTTCCTGGACGTGCGCACCGCCATCGGGGTCGACCTGAGCGGGTCCACTGGATGGGGCGTGTCGTGGGCAGACCTCGACCTCGACACGGACCTCGATCTCGTACTGGTCAATGGCGGCATCCCCATCACGGACCTCCAGGCGGATGCGCAGCAGATCCGTGCCTTCGAGAACCTCACGGCGCAGGGCGAGCCCGGTCTCTACGGCGACCTCACCACCGTCGGCCTTACCGAGGTGGGTCTCCTGAACGCCCGAGGCAGCGCAGCGGCCGACTTCGACAACGACGGCGACCTGGATATCGCGATCAACTCGATCGGCGGACCTCTGGTGCTGCTGGAGAACACCGGCACCGAGGGGACCTGGCTCGAGGTGTCGCTCGGGAGCTTCGCGCCGGGAGCCCAGGTTTCGGTGCGGTTGGCGGGCGGAACGGAGTTGACCCGCGAGATCCAAGCGGGGAGCAGCTACCTGTCCTCCGCGGACCCGCGGATCCACTTCGGTCTCGGAGACGCCACGGTGGTCGATCGCGTGGTGGTCCGGTGGCCCGACGGTCAGGAGACCACCGTGAGCGACGTCGCCGCCGGCCGGGCGATCACGGTAGGGGCGCCGTGATGCGAGCCCGGTCGGTGGTGGCGATCGTGGCGGTCGGCGCACTTGTGGCCACGGCCACGGTCGTGATCGCGAACAAGAGCTCTGCAGAGCCCTACCGCATCGACGGCTGCCAGCGGGCGAACGCGGACGTCCACTCGATCGCGCGGGTGTGGGACGACGCGCTCCTCGACGCGATCCGCCGAGACGTCCCGGCGCCGACCGTCCATGCTCGTAACCTCTTCCACACGTCGGCCGCGATGTGGGACGCCTGGGCTGCGTATGACCCCACCGCACGGGGCTACTTCGTGACCGAGAAGCACCAGGCGGGCGACGTCCAAGCAGCGCGCGAGGCCGCGATCAGCTTCGCCGCGTACCGGGTGCTGCTGTGGCGGTACTCGAAGGCAGCGGGTCTGCAAGAGACGTTCGACAAGCTCACGAGGACGATGGAGTCGCTCTGCTACAGGAACGACTACCTCGAGACCGAGGGTGACTCGCCGGCTGCGCTCGGGAACCGGATCGCCGCCGCCGTGATCGAGTACGGGAAGTCCGACGGCTCGCTCGAGCAGCAGCGCTACATCGACACCGACTACAAGCCCTCCAACCCGCCGCTCGTTGTCAGTGAGTCAGGCGCCACGATGACCGATCCGAACCGCTGGCAGCCGCTCGCGCTCGCGCAGTTCGTGGCGCAGAACGGCCTCCCGATCCCCGGCAACGTGCAGCGTTTCGTCGGGCCTCACTGGGGCCAGGTGCGCACGTTCGCGCTCCCGCACTCCGCACAGGGCACGCCGATCGACCCGGGGCGCCCGCCGGAGCTCGAGACAGACGAGGAGTTCAAGCAGACCGCCATCGAAATAGTCGGGTACAGCAGTCAGCTCGATCCGAGCGACGGCGTGACGATCGACATCGGTCCTGGGGCCTTCGGCGACAATGCGCTCGCTACGAACGACGGCAACGGGTACGCGGAGAACCCGGTAAGCGGCGAGGCCTACGAGCCGAACGTCGTGCTCCGCGGTGACTTCGACCGTGTCCTGGCCCAGTTCTGGGCCGACGGACCCGCCTCGGAGACCCCGCCGGGCCACTGGAACACGATCGCGAACGAGGTCTCCGACACGCCGGGCTTCGAGCACCGGATCGGCGGACGGGGACCGGTCCTGGACCGGCTCGAATGGGACGTGAAGCTCTACTTCGCCATCAACGGCGCGGTCCATGATGCGGCCGTGGCCGCGTGGGGCGTGAAGGGCTTCTACGACTCGGTCCGTCCGATCTCGATGATCCGGTACATGGGCGGCATGGGCCAGTCCAGCGACCCCGACCTTCCCGCGTACGATCCGGACGGGCTCCCGCTGGTCCCCGGACTGATCGAGGTTGTCACGGCTGCATCGAGCGTCCCGGGCGAGCGGCACGAGGCGCTCGCCGATCACGTCGACGAGGTCGCGATCCGCGCCTGGCGGGGGAACCCGGAGGATCCGGCCACGCAGACCGCCGGGGTGGGCTGGATCCTCGCCGTCGACTGGCTGCCGTATCAGCTCGCGACGTTCGTGACACCGGCCTTCGCGGGCTACGTCTCGGGTCACAGCACGTTCAGCCGCGCAGCTGCGGAGGTGATGACCGGGTTCACGGGCAGTCCCTACTTCCCCGGCGGGCTGGCCGAATGGACCATCCCTGCCGGCGAACTCCAGGTCGAGCTCGGCCCTACCGAGGACGTCACGCTGCAGTGGGCGAGCTACTACGACGCGGCCGACCAGGCCGGGCTGTCACGACTGTTCGGCGGGATCCACATCAGCGCCGACGACTTCGAAGGGCGCACGATGGGTTCGATCTGCGGTAAGGACGCCTGGGCGCTCGCCCAGCGGTACTTCGCGGGCACCGTGACTTGAGCGTGGACACCGCCGCGGAGCTGAAGAGCCCGCTGCACCGAATGATCACGTCAAGAGGGTCTCTGGGTCCGTTGCCAGGTCTGCAGACCCGGCAAAGGGGGGCCGGACCCTCTTGACGTGATCATTCGGAGAGCAGCAGCGGCGGCGGGTCCAGGCGATGGGCGCCGGCCGAGGGAACGGCGAGGAACCACGTCGGCGGGTCGAAGCCGTGCTCGGCGTACGCCGACTCGACAGTGCGCACGGACGCGTCGACGGCCGTGTCCTCGACCAGGGCGATGACGCACCCACCGAAGCCACCACCGGTGATGCGGGCGCCGTACGCGCCAGCGGCCAGAAGAGTGTCGACGGCGACGTCGACCGCCGGCACGGTGATCTCGAAGTCGTCGCGCAGGGAGACGTGCGACCCGGTCAGCAAGGGCCCGATCTCGCGGGGGTCGGCGCGTGAGCGCAGGAGGTCGACGACGTGGAGTACGCGGGCGTTCTCGGTGACGACGTGCCGGGCGCGCCGGAGCAGCGACGGGGGGAGCACGCCGAGGTCGGTGACGGCGGCGTCACGCAACGCGGGTATCCCGAGCAGCCGGGCAGCCTGTTCGCAGTCGCGGCGACGGGCAGCGTACTCGCCGTCGACGTGGCGGTGCGGCGCCCTCGTCTCCACGACGAGCAGCGTCAGCCCGTGCGCGGCCAGGTCGAGAGGGACGTGCTCGACCGCCATCGACCGGGTGTCCAGGAACACGGCGTGGCCCTCACGGCCGTGCATCGACGCCATCTGGTCCATGACTCCGGTCGGGGCACCGACGAAGTCGTTCTCGGCCCGCTGGCACAGCCGCGCAACGGCGGTCCGATCGAGTGTCAGTCCGGACAGGTCCGACCACGCGATGGCGGCGGCGCATTCGAGCGCCGCCGACGACGACAGCCCTGCGCCGAGCGGGACGTCGCCGTCGACCACGAGGTCGATGTCGCGGACCGCGCGACCGTCGACGCGTAGGGCCCAGGCGACCCCGGCGACGTACGCGCTCCAGCCGGTGACCTCGCCGGGCGCCACCGCCGCGACGTCCACCGTCAGTTCGTCGCCGGGAAACTGGATCGACCGCAGCCGGGTCGTACCGCCCGCCGAGAGCGCGGCCGCCACGACGACCCGCTGGGGCAGCGCGAGGGGCAGGACGAGGCCGTCGTTGTAGTCGGTGTGCTCGCCGATCAGGTTGACCCGACCCGGCGCGGCCCACAGGCCCGCCGGCTCCCCGCCGTACGCGTCTCGGTACGCCGCCGCGACCGCCCGCGCACTCATCGGCGCACGAAGGCCCAGGCGTCCGCGACGATGCGCTCGAGATCGCGGTGAGGCGTCCAGCCCAACTCGGCCTTGGCGAGTTCGCCAGAGGCGACCAGGATCGGGGGGTCGCCCGGACGCCGGTCGCGGTCGACGTGAGGCACCGGATGACCGGTAACCCGGCGGCAGGTGGCGACAACCTGTCGAACGGAGTAGCCGGCGCCGGTGCCGAGGTTGACGACGGTGTGCTCGCCGGGCACCACGGCCTCGAGGGCCAGCAGGTGGGCGTCCGCCAGGTCCTGGACGTGGAGGTAGTCGCGGATCGCCGTGCCGTCGGGCGTGGCGTAGTCGGTGCCGTAGACGTCGACGGATTCCCGGCGCCCAGTGGGGACGGCCAGGACGTTGGGGATCAGGTGGGTCTCGGGGTCGTGCCGTTCGCCGACCCCCGCTGACGCCCCGCCGACGTTGAAGTAGCGCAAGCTGGTCGCCGCGAGCCCGTGGGCTCGGGCCTCCCCGGCGATCATGTGGTCCACGGCGAGCTTGGACTGGCCGTAAGGGCTGTCGGGCCGGGCCGGCGTGTCCTCGGTGATCGGCGAGACGGTCGGCGTGCCGTAGACCGCCGCCGTCGAGGAGAAGACCAGCCGCGGCACGCCGGCCTCACGCATGGCCCGGAGCAGGTTCATCGACCCGACGACGTTCACTGACCAGTACAGCTCCGGGTGGGCCACCGACTCGGCGACCAGTGACCTCGCCGCGAAGTGGAGGACCGCGTCGAAGCCGCCGCCGGCGAGAACCTCACCCGCCACGGCGACGCCGGCCCCGACGAAGACCGCGCCGGTCGGAACGGCGTCTCGGTGGCCGGTCGACAGGTCGTCGAGCACGACGACCTCGTGGTCGGACGCGAGCAGTGTCGCCGCGACCACCGATCCGATGTAGCCGGCGCCACCGGTGACGAGCAGCTTCACGGCCTGACCTCTCGTAGACGATGGGCGACGTCCTCGGGCAGGACGTCGGTGACGAAGGCGCCCATGCCGGACTCCGACCCGGCGAGGTACTTCACCTTGTCCCTGGTTCGCCGGATCGAGAAGACCTGAAGGTGGAGGTACGCGAGGTCGCGGCCGGCCCGGACCGGGGCCTGGTGCCAGGCGGCGACGTACGGGAGCGGTGCGTCGTAGAGCGCGTCGAGGCGACGGAGCACGTCGAGGTAGACGCCGACGAAGTCGTCGCGCTCCTCGCCGGACAGCGATGCGATGTCGGGAACCTGGCGGGCGGGATAGAGATGGATCTCGACCGGCCACCGGGCCGCCGCGGGAACGAACGCGGTCCAGTGTGTGGAGTCGGCCACGATGCGGACCTCGGCGGCACGCTCGGCGGCGAGCAGGTCGGTGAACAGGTTCGAACCGGTCGCCTTCTCGTGCCGGCGGACGGAGCGCAGCATCCGTCCTGTGCGCGGCGTGACGAACGGATAGGCGTAGATCTGGCCGTGCGGGTGGGTGAGCGTGACGCCGATCTCCTCGCCGCGGTTCTCGAAGCAGAAGACCTGCTCGACGCCGGGCATCGCGGACAGTGCCGAGCTGCGATCGGCCCAGGCGTCGACGACCAGCCTGGCGTGCTCTGGCGGGAGATCGGCGAACGAGGACCCGTGGTCGCTGGTGAAGCAGACGACCTCGCAGCGACCCGCGCCTGCCCGGTGCGGCACGAGGTCGATCTGCCCAGGGTGGCCCGGGTCGGCCGCTGCGGTGGACAGGCTGGGGAATCGGTTCTCGAACACGACGACGTCGTAGTCGGGCGCCGGGATCTCTGTCCGCCGCGGGCCGGTCGACGGGCAGAGGGGGCACGCGTCGACGGGTGGCAGGAACGTCCGGTCCTGGCGGTGCGACGCCATGACGACCCACTCGTCGAGGAGCGGGTCGTACCGCATCTGCGACGACGTTCCCACCGGCGGCAGGTCACGCGCATCGTCGACCAGCCGCGACGGTCGCAAGGGGTCGTCCAGGTCGAAGTAGATGATCTCCCTGTCGTCGGCGAGCCGGGTCGACGTCCGCCTCACCTAGGCGCTCCGGCAAGCCGGTGGACCGCGGGTGTAGCGCGGCACGACGAGCACGGACGGCAGTCAACCATCACTCACGACGGAACCGAATGCATGAGGTCCACCCTCGCACCCGCGGTGCCGGCGGGCGCGAGCCCTACCATGGGCCGGTGGACGGTTGCCATACCTGCCCGACGGCGGAGTCGCGACCGTGAGCGCCGAAGTCCTGGCCAACGTCGGGCTGGTCCTGCTGTTCGTGCTCATCGGGGGTGTGTTCGCTGCTACCGAGATAGCTCTGGTGTCG
Organism: Jiangellaceae bacterium; assembly: GCA_050743145.1. Classification (GTDB taxonomy): domain Bacteria; phylum Actinomycetota; class Actinomycetes; order Jiangellales; family Jiangellaceae; genus DASRTE01. The sequence continues at coordinate 6,387 of JBOGDU010000017.1, forward strand.
CTGCGGGACAGTCAGCTCACCCAGCTCGCTCAGCGCGGCCGCCGCGGGGCCCGGGTGGCAACGCTGGCCCGCAATCCGAACCGGTTCCTCTCTGCGGTGCAGATCGGAGTCACCGCGGCCGGGTTCTTCTCGGCGGCCTTCGGGGCGACGACGCTGGCCGACGACCTTGCCCCTGTCCTGATCGGGTGGGGGCTCGGCCAGACCGCAGCCGAGTTGATCGCTCTGATCGGTATCACGCTGGCGATCGTGTACGTCTCGCTGGTCCTCGGCGAGCTCGCCCCGAAGCGGGTCGCGCTCCAGCGCGCCGTGAGCGTTTCGATGGTCGTCGCACCGCCGCTCGACCGCTTCGCCACCCTGATGCGACCGGTGATCTGGTTGCTGTCGAAGTCGACCGATGTCGTCGTCCGGCTGCTCGGCGGTGATCCGACGGCCAGTCGCGAGGAGATCAGCGAGGAAGAGCTGCGCGAGATGCTCACCGCTCACCAGAGCCTCGGTGAGGAGGAGCGCAAGATCGTCGAGGACGTCTTCGCGACCGGCGACCGGCAGGTCCGCGAGGTCATGCGCCCGCGGACCGAGGTCGACTTCCTCGACGCCGGAATGCCGGTTTACCAGGCGGTGAAGACCGCTACCACGATGCCGCATTCGCGGTATCCCGTCGTCCGGGGGTCGGCCGACGACGTCGTCGGCTTCGTCCACGTCCGCGACCTGTTCTCGCCCGAGATCGCCAACACCAGCGTCCGGGTCGGCGAGATCGCCCGCGACATCCTCATGCTCCCCGGCACCAAGCGCGTACTGCCGGCGATGTCCGAGATGCGCCGGGTCGGGGGCCACATCGCCGTCGTCGTCGACGAGTACGGCGGCACGGCGGGCATCGTCACGCTCGAGGACCTGGTGGAGGAGCTGGTGGGGGAGATCCGGGACGAGTACGACACCGAGGAGGCACCGGACCGCTCGCCCGAGGGTGCGGTGGAGGTCGACGGCCTGCTCAACATCGAGGACTTCGCCGAGCAGACGGGCGTCGAGCTGCCCGACGGTCCCTACGAGACCGTCGCCGGATACGTCGTCGCAGCGCTGGGCCGGCTGCCCGACCGGGGCGACACCATCGAGGTCAACGGGCACAGTCTCGAGGTGGTGGCACTCGACGGCCG
>JBOGDU010000018.1:0-6648 GCA_050743145.1 Jiangellaceae bacterium
GGGTGGCCCACCTCAGCATGTGGGGTCAGTACCGGTCCACCGCCGGCGGCTCGGGGGTATCGAGCACGGTGCCGGCCGTCGACTCCCAGGCCTCCACCCAGCGGCCGTCCTCGAAGGCCGCCTCGAGGACGTCGTTGATGAAGCTGCGGAAGTCGTCGTCGCCCTTGGTCAGGCCGATCCCGTAGGGCTCCTCCGTGAACGGCTCGCCGACCAGCTTGAACTCACCGGGGTTCTGGTCGATGAACCCGGACAGGATGACGTTGTCGGTGCTGAGGGCGTCGACCTGGCCGTTACGCAGCGGTTCGAGGCATTCGGAGTACGCACCCGCGGGCACGGTCTCAGCATCGGGGTAGTTGGTACGGATGTTCTCCAGTGGCGTCGAGCCCTCGGCCGAGCACACGGTCTTGCCGGCGAGGTCGTCGGGCCCGTTGATGTCCGTATTGCTCTCGAGGACCATGATCATCTGGCCGGCCTCGTAGTACGGACCGGCGAAGTCGACCACCTGCTTGCGGTCGTCGTTGATCGTGTACGTGGCGACCACGATGTCGACCTGGCCGTCCTCGATGAACGGCTCGCGGTTGGCCGAGATCGTCTCGACCCACTCGATGCCGTCCTCGTCGATGCCGAGCTCACTGGCGATGATCTTGGCGATCTCGACGTCGAACCCGACCGGGACGCCATCGGGACCGACCAGGCCGAACAGCGGCTGGTCGAACTTGGTACCGACGGTGATCGAGCCCGCCTCCGAGAGGGCGGCCATGGTCGTGCCCTCGGCGAAGGAGGGTTCGTCCTCCGGAGCCGTGGTGGTGTCGTCGTCGTCGTCACCGCACGCCGCCAGGACGAGCGCGGCCGCGGCCGTGCACGCCATGAGGGCGAAGCGTCGTGTGCGCATTGTCGGTTCCTCTCTCTGTCGGACGGATCTCAGTGCGGAAGGATCTTGCTGAGGAAGTCTTGCGCCCGGGCACTCTTCGCCGCTGTGAAGAACTCGTCGGGGGCCGCGCGTTCCACGATCTCGCCTTCGTCCATGAACACGACCCGGTTGGCGGCCTTGCGGGCGAATCCCATCTCGTGGGTCACCACGATCATCGTCATGCCGTCCGCGGCCAGGGCCGTCATGACGTCCAGGACCTCGTTGATCATCTCGGGGTCGAGCGCCGACGTGGGCTCGTCGAAGAGCATGACCTTGGGATTCATTGCCAGCGCCCGCGCGATCGCGACCCGCTGCTGCTGTCCGCCGGACAGTTGCGCAGGCAGCTTGGGCGCCTGGTTGGCGACACCCACACGCTCCAGCAGTGCCATGGCCTCCTGATCGGCCTGTGACTTCGACACGCCCTTGACCCGGGTGGGCCCGAGGGTGACGTTCTGGATGACCGTCTTGTGGGCGAACAGGTTGAACGACTGGAAGACCATGCCGACGTCGGCGCGCAGTCGCGCCAGGGCCTTGCCCTCCTCGGGCAGCGGCTGACCGTCGAGGGAGATCGTGCCGGAGTCGATCGGCTCGAGCCGGTTGATCGCACGGCAGAGCGTGGACTTGCCCGACCCGGACGGGCCGATGACGACGACCACCTCGCCCGTGTCGACGGTGAGGTCGATGTCGCGGAGCACGTGCAGGTCGCCGAAATACTTGTTGACCTTGTCGAGGACGACCAGCGGCGCGCCGCTGTGGCCATTCGTGTCCCCGTTGCTCACGGTCATGCGAGGAAACCTATCCACGGTCGAGACCGTTCCGCACCGTCATCCGGTCACGGTCCGGACACGACTGGGCGCGTACCCTGGGCCCCGACATGAGCGCACGCACGTACGAGGTCCGCACCTTCGGGTGTCAGATGAACGTGCACGACTCCGAGCGGCTGGCCGGGCTGCTCGAGCAGGCGGGCTACGTCGCCGCGCCCGGTGACGGCCGGGCCGACGTGGTCGTGTTCAACACCTGCGCCGTCCGCGAGAACGCCGACAACAAGCTCTACGGGAACCTCGGACACCTGGCACCGGTCAAGCAGCGCACGCCGGGCATGCAGATCGCCGTCGGCGGATGCCTGGCGCAGAAGGACCGCGACACGATCGTGCGGCGCGCGCCCTGGGTCGATGTGGTGTTCGGCACGCACAACGTGGGGTCGTTGCCGGCGCTCCTCGAGCGGGCGAGGGTCGAGCGTGAGGCACAGGTCGAGATCGCCGAGGCGCTGGAGGTCTTCCCGTCCACGTTGCCCTCGAAGCGTGAGAACGCTTATGCAGCCTGGGTGGCGATCAGCGTCGGATGCAACAACACCTGCACCTTCTGCATCGTCCCGGCTCTGCGCGGTCGGGAGCGCGACCGGCGCCCCGGCGACATCCTCGCCGAGGTCGAGGCGCTCGTCGGCGACGGCGTCGTCGAGGTCACGCTGTTGGGGCAGAACGTCAACGCCTACGGGGTCGAGTTCGGCGACCGGTTCGCATTCGCCACGCTGCTTCGGACGGTCGGGTCGGTGGAGGGTCTGGAGCGGCTCCGGTTCACCAGCCCGCACCCACGCGACTTCACCGACGACGTCATCACGGCGATGGCCGAGACGCCGGCCGTGACGCCGTCCCTGCACATGCCGTTGCAGTCGGGCTCGGACCGCGTGCTGCGGGCGATGCGGCGTTCGTACCGCCGCGACCGCTACCTCGGGATCGTGGAGAAGGTCCGGGCAGCGATGCCCGATGCGGCGATCACGACCGACATCATCGTCGGCTTCCCGGGCGAGACCGACGCCGACTTCGGCGAGACGCTCGACGTGGTCCGCGAGGCACGGTTCGCATCGGCGTTCACGTTCCAGTACTCGAAGCGGCCCGGCACACCGGCGGCCTCGATGGCCGGGCAGCTGCCCAAGGAAGTCGTCCAGGAACGCTACGAACGCCTGGTGGAGGCGGTCGAGGACGTCGCCTGGGCCGGGAACCGCGCGTTCGTCGGCACCGATGTCGAGGTCCTCGTGGCCGCGGGTGAGGGTCGTAAGGACGCGGACACCCACCGGATCTCCGGACGCGCGCGCGACTACCGCCTCGTCCATGTCGCCGTCCCATGCGACGTCGAACCGCCGCGGCCGGGCGACCTGGTGACGGCACGGGTCACGTACGCCGCTCCCCATCACCTGGTCGCCGACTCCGCTCTGGACGGAGGGCCGTACGCGGTCCGTCGGACGAGGGCAGGCGACGTCCACGAGAGCGGTTCCGCATCGTCGGCCCGCGCCGGAAGGGTCATGCTCGGCATGCCGACACCGGGCACACCAGGCCTCCCGGCTGAGCCGGCCCCAGCATGTGGGACCGCCTGACGCGGTCACCCGTTCAGGCGCTCGCGTACCGCGTCGCGCATGCGCACCCTGGCCCGATCAGCGACGGCGAGTGTGGCGATGCCGATGCCTGAGCCGACCAGCAGCGCCGAGACCGGCCTGGCCTGGTCGGGCACGTGGTCGAACTGCCACCATCCCCTCAAGGCCGCTGCGATCGACAGCCCGGCTACCCCCGCCGAGACGAGGATGCCCTTCCGCCGTGGACGGGGGACCTCGGGCGCAGGTTGGCTCTGCCACATCGCCGCCGCGCCCATTGCGGCCAAGGCGAGCCCCAGCACGCCGCCGAGCCCACCGAGGTCGACCACGGCCGCCGCCAGCCCGGCGGTGATGAGCAGGCGCGCCACGAGCGCGGCGGCGCCCTCATAGCGCAGGGCGGGCAGCCAGGCGATGCTGAGCCCGATGCCGGCCAGCCCTACGGCCGCGCCGGCGGCGATGCGTAACGCGTCGCCCGTGTCGATCACGCACGACATTCGACCACATGATCATGAGATAGCCTCCGGGCGTGCTCGTGTCCGCCGCGGTGTGCCCCCACCCGCCGCTGCTCGTCCCGGAGCTGGCCGGGCAGACCGCAGCAGAGCTCGACGACCTGCGAGCAGCGTGCCTCGGCGCCGTCGACGCCGTGCGGGCGACCGAGCCGGAACTACTGGTCGTGGTCGGCGCGGGTGACGAGACGCGACGACATCCCGCCGGCACCCGTGGGTCGTTCGCGTCCTACGGCGTCGACCTGGACGTTGCCCTGCCCGGCGACGAGGCGCCGGATGGCGATGGGCACGACCTACCGCTCGCGCTCGCCGTGGGCGCGTGGCTGCTCTCGGAGTCGGGTTGGACCGGCCGGGTCGGCGGCCTGGAGGTCGACGGCGCTGCGTCGACCACCGAGTGCCGCAGCCTCGGCGCAGCGGTGGCACAGGAGGCCGACCGGGTGGGCCTGCTGGTGATGGGCGACGGGTCGGCGCGCCGCTCGACCGAGGCGCCCGGATACCTCGACCCGCGAGCCGAGACGTTCGACGCCTCGGTCGTGGAGGCGCTGCGCGCCGGAGATCCGGCCGGGTTGCTGGCGATCGGCCCGGATCTGGCCAGGGACCTGCAGGCCGCCGGCCGTGCGGCTTGGCAGGTGCTGGCCGGAGCGTCGGCGGAGGTGCTGTTCGACGCCGAGGTGGTCTACGACGCGGCGCCCTACGGGGTGGGCTACGTGGTGGCCGTCTGGGAGCGGCACGGCTGAGTCGCGCCACCGAGGAGCGCAGTCGCTCCTGGCCTCGACTGCGACACTGGGCCGGTGCCGATGCTTCCGCCTGTCGTCGCCGTCGTCGGCCCGACCGCGGCCGGGAAGAGCGACCTCGCCGTCGAGCTCGCGCGGCGCCTGGCGGGCGAGGTCGTCAACGCCGATGCGATGCAGCTCTACCGCGGCATGGACATCGGGACGGCGAAGCTGACGATGGCTGAGCGGCGCGGCGTTCCGCATCACCTGCTCGACGTCCTCGACGTCGAGCAGACAGCGACCGTGGCCGAGTTCCAGATGCTGGCCAGAACCGCAGTCGACGGGTGCCGGACCCGCCGGGTGGTGCCGGTGCTGGTCGGAGGCAGCGCGCTGTACGTCCGCGCCGTCCTGGACCGGTTCGCGTTTCCCGGCACGGATCCCGCGGTGCGCGAACGTCTGGAGGGCGAGCTCGCCGTCGTCGGAGCCCGGGCCATGCATGCGCGACTTTCCGCGGTGGACCCGGCCGCGGCTGCGTCGATCCTGCCGACGAACGGGCGACGCGTGGTCCGGGCGCTGGAGGTGGTGGAGCTGACCGGGCGGCCGTTTCCCGCGACGCTGCCGACCAAGGAGTACGCATATCAGGGCGTGGTCCAGGTCGGTCTCGACCTGCCCCGCGACGTGCTCGACCAGCGGATCGAGGCCCGGGTCGATCGGATGTGGAAGGCCGGGTTCGTCGACGAGGTGCTGAGACTAGAGGCACGGCTGCGTCGCGGTCGGACGGCGGCCCGGGCGCTCGGCTACGCCCAGGTGCTGGCGTTCCTCGCCGGCGAGACGAGCGAGCAGGAGGCGCGGGAACGCACCGTGTCGGCGACCCGGCGCTTCGCACGCCGCCAGGACTCGTGGTTCCGCAAGGACCCACGGATCGACTGGCTGCCCCACCAGGCCGCCGATCTCGTCGAGCTCGCGCTGGCCCGGTGCCGGTGACCGGCACCCTACGATCGTCGTCCGTGGAGCGCAGCTTTCCCTTCGTCAAGGGACACGGCACGGAGAACGACTTCGTGCTGCTGCCCGATCCCGATGGCACGCTGCACGCCGACCTCGACCCGGGAACCGTCCGGCGGCTGACCGACCGGCACGCGGGCCTGGGCGCCGACGGGGTCATCCGGGTGGTGCGCAGCGCCGACCTCGCCGACGGCCGGGAGATCGCCGCCGATGCCGAGTGGTTCATGGACGACCGCAACGCCGACGGTTCGGTCGCGGAGATGTGCGGCAACGGCGTGCGGGTGATCGCCCGCTACCTGTGGGAGTCGGGATTGGCCGAGGGCAGCGTGCTCCCGGTGGGCACGCGTGCCGGTGTCCGCACTGTGCACGCCGGGACGGACGGGTCCATCACCACCGAGATGGGTACCCCGCGTCCGTTGACCAACGGTGAAGGCGTCTTCGCGACCTCGGCAGGTCGGACGTGGCCGGCCGAGGCGGTGTGGGTGCCCAATCCGCACGCGGTCGTCTTCGTCGACGACCTCGAAGACCCCGGCCGGCTGGTACGGGCGCCGCAGCTGCAACCCGGGCAGGTCTTCCCCCAGTCCGCCAACGTCGAGTTCGTGGTCGGTCGCGGCGACCGGCACATCGCCCTGCGGGTGTGGGAACGCGGTGTCGGTGAGACCCGCTCGTGTGGCACCGGCGTGTGTGCGGCCGCCTGGGTCGCGATGCGTCGCGACGGCGTTGCCCCAGGAACGTCGTATACCGTCGACGTGCCGGGCGGCCGGCTGGTCGTCGCCGAACGCGAGGACGGCGAACTGCTACTCACCGGTCCGGCCGTGCTCGGACTGTCGGGCCGGGTCACTCTCCGTGAGCTGTGACGTACGTCACAGCATCCTGAGGCGGCTCGGGGACGCCTCCTCCGTAGGAGGACGTCGAAGAGCCCTCGATCGGCCGAGGCGGTGTGTCGGTGCCCCGGTCTACCGTTTGGGTGACGGTGTCAGGCCGGGTTCGACCCGAGCAGAGGCGGTGGTATGAGCGGCTCCCAGCGCGAACGCCGCGACGCCGTGCTCGCCGCGGCCGAACTGCGCTCCAGGCGACGGGCCCGCGGGCGCGCTGCCCGCCGGGCGGCCACGCTGCGCGCCGCCGCCGCGCTGCAGTTCGCCGCGGCCACCG
>JBOGDU010000019.1:0-7685 GCA_050743145.1 Jiangellaceae bacterium
GGCTTGATGAAGTTCCGCATCCGGATCTCTGCCGGGTCGATGCCGAGCTCGTACGCCGCGTTCTGCACCAGCCGCTCGATCAGGTATGACGCCTCGGTGACCCGGAACGAGCACCTGTAGGCGACCCCGCCCGGTGCCTTGTTCGTGTAGGTGCCCTGGGTGACGACGTGCGCGACCGGATAGTCGTACGAGCCGGTGACGATGTGGAACAGGCCGGCCTTGAACTTCGTCGGCTGGGCGTCGGCGAAGAAGGCGCCATTGTCCGAGAGCATGTCGACCCGCAGGCCGAGGATCTGCCCGTCCCGTTTCAGCGCCAGTTCGCCGTGCATGTGGAAGTCCCGTGCGAACCCCGTCGAGATCAGATTCTCGGTGCGTGTCTCCACCCACTTGACCGGGCGCCCGATCACCAACGAGGCCGCCGTCGCGACGACGTAGCCGGGGTAGATCGGCACCTTGTTGCCGAAGCCGCCGCCGATGTCGGGTGACACGATGCGGATGTTCTGCTCGGGCAGCCCGGCCACCATGGCGAACAGCGTGCGGTGGGCGTGCGGCGCCTGCGACGTCATGTAGATCGTGACGTGCTTGGTCGCCGGATTGACGTCGGCGACGCAGGCGCAGGTCTCGAGCGGAGCCGGGTGCGAGCGCGGGTAATGGGTGTCGAGGTCGACGACGACGTCAGCGGCCTCGAACGCCCGGTCCGTCGCCTCCTTGTCGCCGGACTCCCAGCGGTAACAGCTGTTGTCGGTCTGGCCCTCCTTCTCGTCGCGGATCAGGGGCGCGTCGTCGGCCAGCGCCTGCTGTGGCGAGAGCACCGGGGGGAGGGCGTCGTACTCGACGTCGATCAGGTCGAGCGCGTCGTAGGCGACGTACGGGCTCTCCGCGATGACGGCGGCAACCTCCTGGCCCTGGAAGCGGACCTTGTCGGTGGCGAGCACCGCCTGGGTGTCGCCGGACAGCGTCGGCATCCAGGCCAGCCCGTAGCCGTCGAGGGCGGCACCGGTGAGGACCGCCACGACGCCGGGCACGGCCTCCGCGGCAGAGGTGTCGATCGACACGATCCGACCGTGCGGGATCGGGCTGCGCAGCATGGCCAGATGCAGCATCCCGGGCAGCACGATGTCGTCGACGAAGTGGCCGTCGCCCTGGATGAGGCGGTCGTCCTCCACGCGGCGCACCGAGTGGCCGACGCCGCCGATCTCCGCGGGGGTGGTCGTCTGGTGGGCGATGTCAGTGGTCATCGTCGCGCTCCCCTCACTCGCCCGCGCCGACGGGCTGTGCGGTGCGCGCAGCCGCCTGGATCGCCTTGACGATGTTCACGTAGCCCGTGCAACGGCACAGGTTGCCGGAGATGGCCCACCGGATCTCGTCCTCGGTCGGGTCGGGATTGGTCTCGAGCAGGTTGGTGGCGACGAGCATCATCGCCGGCGTGCAGAACCCGCACTGCAGGCCGTGCTCCTCCTTGAACGCCTGTTGGACGGCGCTCAGGTCGCCGTTGGTGCGCAGACCCTCGACGGTGGTGATACTGCGCCCGTCTGCCTGGACGGCGAAGACGGTGCACGACTTCACCGGCGTGCCGTCGAGAAGCACGGTGCACACCCCGCAGCTCGTCGTGTCGCAACCGATGTGCGTGCCGGTGAGGCCGAGCTGGGTGCGGACGAAGTCGGCGAGCAGCACCCGCGGCTCGACGTCGGCCGCACGCTCGGTGCCGTTGATCGTGACCGTGACCTTCACTGGGCTGCTCCTCACGCTCGGCCGGCCTGCTCGGCGGCTTGGGCCAGGCCCCGCCGCACGAACGTGCTCACCACGGATCGCTTGTAGTCGGCGGATCCCCGGACGTCGGTTCGGGGATCGGCGGCCGCCGCCGCGAGCTCGGCGGCCTCGGCGAACAGGTCGTCACCCGGCGCCTGGCCGACGAGCACCTGCTCGGCGTCGACGGCCTTGATGTTCTTGGGCCCCACGGCGGTGAGCGCGATGCCGGCCTGCTCGATGCGCGCCTTGCCTGCGTCGAGTTGCAGGTGGACGGCGACGCCGACCGTTGCGTAGTCACCGACCTTGCGCTCGAGCTTGAGGTAGTTGCCACCAGCCGGACCCTGGTAGCGCGGGACGTGGATCTCGGTGAGCAGTTCGTCGGGTTCGAGGGCGCTGGTGAACAGGTCGACGAAGAACTCGTCCACCGGGATCGTGCGCTGCCCGCGTGTCGTCGTGGCGACCATCTCGGCGCCGCAGGCCAGCATCACCGATCCCCAGTCTCCCTGCGGATCGGAGTGCGCCAGCGAGCCGCCGACGGTCCCGAGGTTGCGTACCAGCGGATCGGAGATCCACGGCGCGGCCGCGGCCATGGTGTGGTTCTCGGCGCTGACGACTTCGGAACGCACGATGTCGTTGTGCCGGGCCAGAGCGCCGATCGTCAGGTGTCCGTCGGCGACGTCGACGGCATCGAGGCCAGGCACCCGGTTGATGTCGACCAGGGTCGCCGGGGCGGCGAGGCGGAGCTTCATCAACGGGATCAGGCTCTGGCCGCCGGCGAGGACCTTCACGTCCTCGCCGCCCTCGGCCAAGATCGCGAGGGTCTCCTCCACCGTGCGTGGTGCGACGTAGTCGAACGCCGCTGGGTACATGGCGCCTCCCGGGCAGGAAACGGACCCCCGTGACGCGAACTCGCGCTGCGGTAAGCCTAAACCGAGATCGTTGCGTTGAGTACCTCTCAACGGCGACGCATTACCGGCCGAGGGCGAAGCGGGGTGGCGCCCGGCCGGTGCCGAGGACGAGATCGGCGATCATGCGGCCGACTTCGGGTACGAACTTGAAGCCGTGACCCGAGAACCCTGCCGCGATCGTCAACGGGCCCACCCGGTCGACGACGAAGTCGGCGGTGTCGGTCAGGTCGTAGAGGCACCCGTCCGCGGTCGGCCGCTCCGCATCCACACCGGGTACCCAACGCGTGACGTACTCCCGGAGCTCCCGCAGACGTGGTTCGTCGAGGCCGGCCGGCACGGCCCGGGGGTCGACGACGGGACCGACGGCGTGGAAGCCGACCTTGACTCCGTCCGGGCCGTTCAGACCGTAGGTACCGCGCGGAGTCGCCGCCCCGTGGGTCGCAGCCTCGACCATGTGGTGGATGAAGCTCGGCCACAGCGCTGTCGGATCACGGGGCGGGAAGTGCGCCGGTTGTTCCCGGGTCACCGTCAGCCGCGGCAGCGTGACGAGACCGTCGAGCAGACGCGCCGTCCAGGCGCCCGCCGTGACGACGACGTGCCGGGCCCGGATCGTCTCGGCTCGCGTGCGGACGCTCAATGCATCATGCCCGGGATCGACAGCCTCGACCTCGACGCCGTGGCGGACCTGCGCACCGTGCTCGGCCGCCACACGCTGCAGTGCCGCCACCGTGCGGTCGGCGTGTGCCTGTCCGCCACGCGGATGGAACAGCACGGCACCTTCGAACCGGAGGCCCGGCCAGCGTTCGCCGGCCTCGGTCGGATCGAGCATCTCCACCGCATGACCGCGTCCCTCCATCGCGGCAGCGAGAGCAGCGATCGTCGCCGCATCGCCGTGGTCGACGACGCCGGTCCACGTCAGCAACCGCTCGCCGCAGTCGTCCTCCAACTCTGCCCAGCGGTCGTAGCCGGCCGCGGCCAGGTCGACGTAGAGGCGATCCGCGTACGAGAGCCGGACGATGCGGGAGCTGCCGTGCGAACCGCCGCGGGAGTGACCCGGCTCGAACTGCTCCAACAGGGTCACCTCGACGCCGCGCCGGGCAAGCTGCCAGGCAGCAGCGGAGCCCATTGCACCGCCGCCGACCACGACGACGTCATGACTGCTCATGAGGTCCATTCCTACCCGGCCCGCGCGTCCCGCCGTGCGTGGTGGACCACACTGGGCGCGTGCCCGAAGCGGTCAACCTGCCGTCGCCGTGCATGGTGGTGCTCGTCGGCCCGGGTGCATCGGGGAAGTCGACGTGGGCGGCCACGCACTTTCCGCCCGACGCCGTGGTGTCGAGCGATCGCCTACGCGCCCTGGTCGGATCCGGCGAGGACGACGTCACCGCGAGCAGCGACGCCTTCGCCCTGCTCGACGAGGTCGTCCGCCGCCGCGCCGCCCGCCGTCTGACGACCGTCGTCGACACGCTCGGGCTCGACGTGGATCGTCGTCGGGAGTGGCTCTCGCTCGCGCGCCGGCACGGTCTGCCGTGCATCGCCGTCGGCTTCGACACCCCCGCGGAGGAGTGCCGCGCTCGCAACCGGTCCAGGTCCAAGCGGATCCCCGCCGACGTCCTCACGTCACAGCTGCGGACATGGGCACGCACACGTGACCTGCTGTCCGCGGAAGGGTTCGACGACGTTCTCGCGCCACGGGCGGTCCGGGTCGTGCCGAAGGCCTTCGTGGGCGCAGCCGCAGCCGTCCGCCGTCAGGACCAGAGTCCGACCGGGTTGCGGTTCGGCCTCCACCTCGGCAGCTACGCGTTCTCCGGAGGATCGGCGGGAACTGCCGCAGCGCTCCGCGAGGTGGCCGCGGCCGCCGAGGCGGCCGGGTTCGACGCGATCTATGTCATGGACCACTTCCGGCAGATCCCGCAGGTCGGGCGGGCGTGGGACGACTTCCTGGAGAGCTACACCACGCTTGGCTATCTCGCCGCGTTCACCGAGCGGGCCCGGATCGGCGCGCTGGTCACCGGGATCACCTACCGCAACCCCGCACACCTGGCCAAGATCGTCGCGACGCTCGACGTGCTCAGCGGGGGCAGAGCCGTCTGCGGGCTCGGCCTGGCCTGGTTCAAGGAGGAGCACCTGGCCTACGGGTGGGACTTCCCGGCGATGTCCCAGCGGTACGCGCTGCTCGAGGACACCCTGCAACTTCTCCCGCACATGTGGGGACCAGGCAAGGCTCCCTTCACCGGTCGCGTGCTGTCGGTACCCGACACGACGTGCTACCCACGACCACTTCAAGATCACCTACCCGTCGTCGTCGGTGGCGACGGCGAACGCCGCACCCTGCGCCTGGCCGCGCGGTATGCCGACGCGGCCAACGTGATGGGCGACACGTCAGCGGTCCGACACAAGACGGCCCTGCTCCGCGCCCACTGTGCCGAGGTCGGGCGCGACCCCGCCGAGGTGGCGATGACCCACCTGTCCACGGTGCTCGTCGGCACCGACGACGTGCGTGTCGCCGGGTTGCTCGAGCGGCTGCGGCCGGCACGCCAAGATCCGGCGCGGTTCGCGGCATCGGTCAACGCCGGCACCGTCGACGACCACATCGGACGGTTCCGCGAGCTCGCCGAGGCAGGAGCCGCCGAGGTCATGGTCCGGCCGCTCGATCTCGACGACCCGGCGTCGCTCGAACGCATGCAGCCGGTGATTGCCGCGTTCCGCTGACCGGCTGCGGGCCGACCGACAGGATCAATCGCAGCCTCGACCTGCGCAACCTGCGCAAATGCCAGGCACCTCGGGGATCGGTCCTGTCGGTCGGCACGCGCGAGGACGTGGACCATCCGTGCCGCGGGCGTCAAGACGTGATATAGGCGGATTGTGGGTATTCGACCGTTCGTCGGCGACCTGCAGAGTTTGCGACCGTGACGGGACCCAGGCGATCGCCGCTCGTGTCATGTCGGTCGTGTAGCCCCCATCCCGATGGGTACGGGAACTGTGTAAGAAGCACGTGCCTACCCGAGAAGGAGGACGGTGAAGATGGCTTTCCAGCCATGGGATTACCGGACCGACGCAGGGTTCGCTCGAGATGACATGGACCTGACCGGCTATTCGATCGCTGCAGTGGACGGCGACATCGGCCACGTGGACGAGGCCACTTATGACATTGGATCGTCGTACTTGGTCGTCGACACCGGGCCGTGGATTTTCGGCCGCAAGGTGATGCTGCCGGCTGGTGTCATCGAGCGGATCGACACCGCCGAGAAGAAGTTGTACGTGGACCGGACGAAGGACCAGATCAAGGACGCACCGGAATTCGATGAGCACGAGATGCTCGTGGAGGACGTCGGATACCGGGAGCGTCTGGGTACCTACTACTCCGGTACCTACCCGCGCGATCGGATGTGACCTGAGCCGGCGCAGGCATGCGTGCCTGTCCGGGCACACCCAATAAGGAACGGGATCCCAGGCTCCGCAAGGTGCCTGGGATCCCGCCCGTTCTGGATGTCCACACCGCCACTGCGTGAACCGTTCGCGTCCGGCGGACGTGAAAACGGACGGCGGCAGCGCGACCGCGGCGCTCGGACCGGAGGTCGGTGTGGATCCACAGACCGTCGACTACCTCGTCATAGGTGCGGGCCCGGCCGGCCTGCAACTCGGGTACTTCCTCGACCGGGCGGGCCGGGACTACGTGATCCTCGAGGCCGGCAGCGCGCCGGGCCGGTTCTTCCAGACCTTCCCGCGGCATCGCCGCATGATCTCGATCAACAAGCCGCACACCGGTCACGACGACCCCGAGCTCACGTTGCGGTGGGACTGGAACTCGCTGCTGAGCGACGATCCAGAGCTCCGCTTCACCCGATACACGGATCGCTACTTCCCGGACGCCGACGACTACCTCCGCTACCTGAACGACTTCGCAACCACCCACGCGCTGCGGATCCGATGCGACACCCGCGTGGTCGAGGTCGCGCGCCAACGTGGCGACGGCGACGGCTCGGGTGACTTCCTCGTCACCGACGCCTCCGGCCGGCGCTACCGCGCGAAGCGGGTGATCGCGGCGACGGGCTTCACCGAGCCGTACATCCCTGCCATCCCCGGCATCGAGACGGCGGAGCGGTACGTCGACGTGCCCATCGACCCCGCGGGCTTCACGGACCAGCGCGTCCTGCTCATCGGAAAGGGGAACTCGGCCTTCGAGACGGCAGACCACCTGACCGAGCACGCCGCCGTCATCCACATCGCCGGGCCGAGCACGATCAGGTTCGCCTGGCGGACGCACTTCATCGGTCACCTGCGAGCGGTGAACGTCCGCTTCCTCGACACGTACCAGCTCAAGACCCAGAACTCGGTTCTTGACTGCACGATCAGGCGGATCGAGCGGCGCCCCGACGGACGGTATCTCGTCGCGGTCGACTACCTGCGCCGTGACAGCCCCGCCGAGTTCGTCTACGACCGGGTGATCGCCTGCACGGGATTCCGGATGGACGCCACGATCTATGCGCCGGAGTGCCGGCCGAAGCTCACCATCCGCGACCGGTTCCCCGAGCTCACCCACGAGTGGGAGTCGGTGAACGTCCCGGGCCTCTATTTCGCCGGAACCCTCACCCAGTCGCGCGATTTCAAGAAGTACACCAGCGCGTTCATCCACGGGTTCCGGTACGGGATCCGCGCCCTCACCCACATCCTCGACCAGAAGTACGAGGGCCTCCGGTGGCCGTCCCGCGAGCTCCCAGCAGATCCGGCCGTGCTCGCCGACGCCGCGCTCGCCCGGCTCAACCGCACGTCCGCGCTGTGGCAGCAGTTCCACTTCATGAGCGACGTGGTGCTGCTCGACGGTTCGGGTGACGGGAAGGCGCACTACTACGAGGAGGTGCCGGTCGACTACGTCCGGGCGAGCGATCTCGGCAGGTCTCGGGACTGCTTCACGTTCACCCTCGAGTACGGCGCCGGGCACGACGAGATCGACCCGTTCGACATCGCGGTCGGGCGGGAGTGGGAGGACGCGCACAAGCACGACGACCGGTACCTCCACCCGGTCGT